>CAZVNK010000048.1:10060-11628 GCA_964628115.1 uncultured Ignavibacteriaceae bacterium
CATCGGGTGTTCGAGAACAAGCAACTGCAGGAGATAATCGAAAAAGCGCTGGCCGATATGCCGATCAAATACAGCACCCCGTTCGTCCTGCGCTATATGGAGGAGATGTCGATCAACGAGGTTGCCGAGATGCTGAAACTGAGCCTTCCGGCGACCAAATCCCGAATCCTGCGGGCGCGGCTGGCATTGCGGGAGAAGCTGGAAGACGTCTTCCGGGAGCGAGTTCATGGGTAAGTGTAACAAACAGATACAGCATATATGCGACTATGTCGACGGCGAGTTGGATGGCGCGCTCTGTGCCGAGCTCGAAGCGCATCTCAAGGAATGCCGAAACTGCCGGCTGATGGTCGATTCGCTCAAGCAAACCGTCGTATTGTGCCGCGAGGGCAAGCCGGAGCCGCTCCCGAAAGAGCTGGAAGCGAAACTCAACGACGCGCTTCGCCGCCGCTGGGAGAAGAAATTCGGCGGCAAGAAAGCGTAAAAGCCTGCCCGTCATCGACGGAAAGTCCATATCGTATTGATAAAATAGGCCCATTCGGGCCTATTTTCGTTATAATCAGTCTTTTTTGTGGTGTAATTATCGTGTTAAAAGACAATCACTTATTGAATAGTCGAGCCTTTTGATCTTTTTTTGAATCGTTTGCGGGCAAATCCTATCTAAAGGGTTAAATCATAAAAATCGAGAAAGGATTTGGCTGATGAAACGGTTTTTTACGGAATTCGCAATTAATCATCCCTGGACGGTGATAGTGTCGGTGGTGCTCATTACCGCCTTTTTTGCCGCCCAGCTTCCCAATATCAAAATCGACACCGATCCGGAAAATATGCTCGAAGCCGACGAGCCGGTGCGTTTGTTTGACCATGAGGTCAAAGAGACATTTGCCATATATGACTTTATCGCGGTCGGCGTGGTCGATGAAAAGGGAGCGATTACCAAACAACTGCTGAACGACGTTTACGATATTATAGATGAGGTGGCGGAGATCGACGGTGTGATCGCCGATGATATTCTGGCCCCCTCGATGGTAGACGATATCAAGCAGGCCGACGGCATTCTCACGGTCAAGACCCTTCTCGATGAAGAACCGGAGAGTGACGAGCAGGCGCAATACATTTTGAGCCGTATCAAGGAAAATCCGATCCTGCGCGGCAAGCTGGCCTCGGATGACGGCAAGGCGATTGCTATGTTTATTCCGATCGAGTCAAAAAACATGTCGCATCGTATCGCCGGAGAAATTCAGGAAATCATCGACCGTCACTCGCACGGTGAGGAATATTTCATCGCGGGTCTTCCGGTTGCCGAGGACAGTTTCGGCGCCGAGATGTTCAAGCAGATGGCGATCAGCGCACCGATGGCGGGGCTTATTATCCTTCTGCTGATGCTGATGTTTTTCCGCAATCTCAAGATCGTTATCGCGCCGATGATCGTCGCGGTGGTGTCGGTGATCTGGGCGATGGGATTATTGATTCTCACCGGAAACACGGTACATATCATGAGTTCGATGATCCCGATCTTTTTAATACCGATCGCGGTGTTGAACTCGATTCACATTATATCCGAATTCCAC
>CAZVNK010000049.1:0-6818 GCA_964628115.1 uncultured Ignavibacteriaceae bacterium
GGGAGCCGTCACCCGATGACGGAGCGGGGTTGCAAAACGTGATCGGTTACACGATTTACCGGGGCGAATCGCCTGACGGACCGTTTGTGGATCGGGGGATACAACCCGCCGGGGCGGCCGGCCACGTCGATGTCGGCTCCAAGGAGTCGGGGTCGGGTGACTACATGGCCGATCATGTCGATTATTATTACAAGGTGTGGGCAATGACGGCCGACAGCACGGTGTACGCCGAATCGGCGGTGGTCGGCCCGGTGCAATCTTACGGACAATGGTTCAATACCGGACGTATTCCGGTATTGGTTTTTGTCATCTGTTTCATGGCGGTCACGATCTTCTTCATCCAGAAGGCCAGAAGCGGTGCGAATCTGTTCGTGCGGCGCCTGGCCGGAATCGAGGCGGTCGATGAGGCCATCGGGCGCGCCACTGAGATGGGCAAGCCGATTCTGTACGTGCTCGGATTGGGAACCGCCGCGGATATCGCGACGATCGCGTCGTATACGATTCTGGGACGGGTGGCCAAGAAAATCGCCGAGTACCAAACCGGATTGATCGTACCGTGTTATGATCCGATCACGATGACGGTGGCGCAGGAGACGGTCAAGACGGCGTATATGGACGCCGGACGACCGGATGCCTACAACGAGGACATGGTGTATTTCGTGACGCAGTCGCAGTTCGCGTACGTGGCGGCGGTCAACGGAACCATGCTTCGCGAGCGGCCGGCCACCAATATTTACATGGGCAAGTTTTATGCGGAGTCGCTGATTTTGGCGGAAACCGGGGCGCTGGCCGGGTCGATCCAGATCGCCGGAACCGACGAGATCGCGCAGATTCCGTTTTTCGTGGTTGCCTGTGACTACACTTTGATCGGCGAAGAGTTGTATGCCGCGTCGGCGTACCTGGGCCGCGAACCGCTTCTGCTGGGTTCGCTCAAGGCGCAGGACTATGCCAAAGCGGCGGTAATTATCCTTGCCATCCTGGGCGTGATCGCGATGAACGTGGGGCTGGATGGTTTCAAAGACCTATTTTACATAAGCAACTAGGGGGGGTGAGGATATGAAAAGACAAGTACCGTTAGCGCTCGTATTCATCTTCGGCATTTTCATGATCATTCAGTATTTCGTTCCTCATGAGAAGTCCGAATGGGTGTATGAGTTTTTCCTGGACTGGATTTACATCATCGGGATTTTCGCCCTGGCGTTGGGAATCTGGTCGTTGATTCGGGTGTCGTACGATAAAATCCAGTACCGTCGTCCGAATTGGCAATACGCCGCAGTCACCCTGCTGGGTCTGTTTTTCATGATCCTGTTCGGGTTCGATTACGGGCGTCATTTCTTCTCGGCCGAGGGCCTGCGCAACTACATGTTCGTGTCGTTTTTCGATTACATTTTGATACCGATTCAGGCCACGATGTTTTCTCTGCTGGCGTTTTTTATCGCATCGGCGGCCTATCGGGCGTTCCGTGCCCGTTCGGCGCTGGCGACTCTGCTGTTGCTGTCGGCGTTGATCATTATGTTGCGATTCACTCCGTTGGGAGCGGTCGGCCCGTATATTGAAAAGACGGCCGGCTGGCTGTTAAACGTTCCCAATCTGGCGGCCAAACGCGCGATCATTATCGGCGTCGGTCTGGGAATCGTGGCAACATCACTGAAAGTCATTCTGGGTATCGAGCGCGCGTACCTGGGCAAGGATTGAGGAGAACGAGATGAATATATTCGATCGTATGATGTCGTTCGACCGCCGCTGGGTGTTCCTCCTCTTGGCCTTGGTTTGCGTCATCACCTATGTTGTGGAGTTTTCGGTACCGATTTTGACCACCTACGAAGTGAAAGCCATTTATGATCGGGTGGAATCGCTCAATGAGGGCGATATTCTTTTCCTCGGTATCGATTACGATCCCAATGCTTTGGCGGAATTGCATCCGATGGCGTACGCCATCGCGGAACATGCGTTTCGCAAAAAACTGAGAATCATATTCGTGACATTGTCGCAGAACGGTCCGGGTATGGCCGATCAGGCCATTCGCGATTTGACCGATTCGCTCATCGTGGATAAAACCTATAACGGCGTGTTTTATCCCGGGCGTGAGATCGTGAACGGCAAGGATTACGTGTTCTTGGGATACAAGCCGTATCCGGGACTGGTGATTCTGGGAATGGGACAGAATTTCCGCATTCCGTTCCCGACCGATTATTACGGCACGCCGCTTGACAGCATTCCCATGATGAAGGGAGTTCTCAATTACGATCAGGTCAAGTGCGTGATCGATCTGGCGGCGGGCAACGTCGCCGATATGTGGATCGTCTACGGTGCCGGGCGGTACAATGTGCCGCTGGCGCTGGGTATGACGGGAGTTATGGGCGCCGATTATTATCCGTTTCTCAATTCGGGACAGGTGTTCGGGTTGATGGGCGGACTTTTGGGCGCCGCGCAATATGAACAATTGGCGGACAATTCGGGACCGGCCAGGGATGGAATGCGCATTCAGCTGTTTGCGCATATCACGATCATCCTGTTTATCCTGATGGGTAATATCGGATTCCTGATGACCCGCCGTAAAAACGGCGCTTAAGGAGGTGAGTTTATAATGGAAGCAATGTCTTGGGGAACTTTCTTATGGACCTCGCTGGGCGCGTTTTTTACGCTGTGCATATTTTCCTTTTTGTATAAGGATAATCCGTTCTATAAACTCGCCGAGCATTTGGTGGTGGGCGTTTCCGCAGGATACTTTGTCATCATTCTCTGGCACAACGGCCTTCAGCCGAACCTGTTCGACCGTCTCAACGACGGCAGTTGGTATCTGCTCTGGCTGAATTCCTCGAAACCGTGGTACATGATTCCCGCGATTCTGGGCGTCATGATGTGGACCCGGTTTTCGCGGAAATGGTCGTGGATCAGCCGCTGGCCGATTTCCCTGTATATGGGGATTGCAACCGGCGTGGCGGTTCCGCTGGAGATGAAAAACCGGGTCAATGTCCAGTTGTATTCCGCGATGCGGGATATCGAGTGGGGCAATTTCTTCGGGACGGGTATTCTTGACGGGGCCTCCGGGCTGTCTCAGTTGATCATTTTCATCGGGACGGTTTCGGCGCTGTTTTATTTCTTCTTCTCGAAGGAGCACACCGGCGTTTTCAAGGGCGTGGCCCGTTTCGGTATCTGGATTTTGATGATCGGTTTCGGCGCATCGTTCGGTTACACGGTGATGGGTCGAATTTCGCTGTTCGTTCAGCGTATTCAGTATGTCGGAGACTGGACCAAGGTCGCGTGGGATGGCGCCAGCAGTGGCGGTTTCACGCTGTTCTGGTTTATCACATTCGGGATCTTTGCCGTGCTTGCGGTGTATGAAATAATAAAATATATGGGCAAGCGGGGAACCGAAACGTCGGGTTAGACGTTATGATAACATGAAGCCATATAAAACCCCGCCTCGGCGGGGTTTTATTTTTCATTGCCGTTCTTTCCCAGTTGTATTAATCTATTAATGTAAGCACAATGATAGAGGGTAGTTGCGATTATTAATTTTTTATTATTTCCTAAGTGCATAAATATTAATTATTTAACGGATTGATGGAATATTTTTTTGGATTTTCTCTTGACAAATCTGCCGATTTGGCGTATACATTAAATGTCAATGGGAACCTGTGGGACCTTGATTTTAAAGGGTAACTAACTAGTATCTTGCTGAAAGCGAGGTGGGGATGTCTGATTCCTCAAATTCGGCGAAAACCAATTCCAGGGGCAGGAAGAAAGGGACCGGTAAGCTCTCCACCCCCGAAGCGCGACGCGAGTATCAGAGGCGGTACTACCAGATGCACAAGGAAAAAGCCAAAGAGTATCAACGGCAGTACAATCTGACTCACAAGAAAAAAGCCCGGGGGGGGCGCGGCAAGGCGAATTTTATGTGTCCCCGGGAGGTGGTTCGGTCTACGTTCAACACATCCGATTTAATGCATTCTCCTGTGGAAAAGACGCTGAAAATGCTTGAGAAGATTATTAACGGCGAACGACTATTCACAATGTAATGTAAAAATGGCGCCGAAAAGATTTGGCGGCGGGCGACGGATAATTCGCCTGCCGCTTTTTTTTGTTGAATTTATGCGTATCATATATTTATTATTTCGTGAAACTGTGTTGATTTGTGAGCAGGGAGGCCCAAATGGTTCCAACCAGGAAGACCAGTAAAAGCAAAGCAAAGAAAACCGCCGCGAAAACCACACGCATTACCGCCAGGAAATCCGCAAAGAAAACAACCAAACCAAAGACTGTGACCAAAACCAAAACGACCGGAAAAACTGCCAGGACGAAACCGAAGGCGAAGGTTACCCGGAAGAAGGAGTCCAAGACGAAAGCAACCATGAATAAGAAAACCACCAAGACCGCATCGGCGAAGACGAAGGCCAAGGCCTCCGGGTTTGCGCTTGAGTACTCACCGTATTATTTCTTCGGCGGAGGCAAGGCCGACGGCGATGCCTCACTGCGCGACCTGTTGGGAGGAAAAGGCGCCGGTCTGGCCGAAATGAGCCGGGCCAAAGTGCCGGTTCCGCCGGGCTTTACCATCACGACCGAAGTCTGCAAGATATACTATGAAAATAATCTTGAAATCCCAAAGGAGATCGACGCCGATTTGGAGGCTCAGGTCGCCAAGATCGAGAAACTGACGGGTTCCAAATTCGGCGATCCGGAAAATCCACTGCTGGTGTCGGTTCGCTCCGGGGCGAAGTTTTCCATGCCGGGGATGATGGATACCGTTCTGAACCTTGGTCTGAATCAGGATACGCTCAAGGGGATGGCGGCCAAGACCGGCGACGAGCGATTCGCCTATGATTTGTACCGCCGGTTTGTCCAGATGTTCGGCAACGTGGTGCTGAGCATTGACAAGGACAAATTCGAGCAGGTGATCGAGAACAAGAAAAAGGATCGCAAGATCAAGCAGGATTCCTCGCTTCAGGTCGAGGACCTCAATGATATTGTCAAGAAATTCAAGGCCATTATCAAGCGCAACACCGGGGAGACGTTCCCGGACGATCCGTACATGCAGTTGCGGATGTCGCGGGACGCGGTGTTTCGTTCCTGGAACAACCCGCGCGCGATCAGTTACCGTCGGTTGAACAATATCCCGAGCGATCTGGGGACGGCGGTCAACGTGCAGGCCATGGTGTACGGCAACATGGGAAACACGTCCGGGACCGGCGTGGGATTCACGCGCAATCCCGCCAACGGCGAGAAGGAGTTTTACGGAGAGTATTTGATCAACGCCCAGGGTGAGGACGTGGTGGCGGGCGTGCGCACGCCACAGCCGATTTCCCACCTGGCCGAAGAGATGCCGGAAGTGTTCAAGCAGTTGAAGGGGATCACCTCCAAGCTGGAAAAACACTACCGTGACGTGCAGGACTTCGAGTTCACGGTGCAGGAGGGCAAGCTGTATATGCTGCAAACCCGCACCGGGAAGCGCACGGTTCAGGCGGCGCTGAAAATCGCGGTCGACATGGTCAAGGAAAAGCTGATTACGAAGGAAGAGGCGATCATGCGTATCGATCCGGCGCAGTTGGATCATCTGTTGCATCCTCGTCTCGATCCCAAGGCCGAGAAGAACGTGGTGGCGAAGGGTCTGCCGGCCTCGCCGGGAGCCGCGTCGGGTGCGGTGTATTTCACCGCCGAGGAGGTGGTCAGGGTCGCCAAGGACAGCGAGCCGGTCATTCTGGTTCGCCAGGAGACCAATCCCGACGATATCGAGGGGATGCATGCCGCGGTCGGCGTGTTGACCTCGCGGGGCGGGATGACGTCGCACGCCGCGGTGGTGGCGCGTGGTATGGGCAAGTGCTGTGTCGCCGGTTGTGAAGCGGCGCGGGTCAGCGAATCCAAGAAGCAATTGCAGATCGGGCGGCTGATTATCAAGGAGAAGGAGATCATTACCATTGACGGTTCCACCGGTGAGGTGATGATCGGGTCGATTCCCACGATCGAGCCGGAGTTGTCAGGGGAGTTCGCCGAGTTTATGAAATGGGCGGATGAAGTCCGTCAGTTGCGGGTGCGGGCCAATGCCGACACGCCGAAGGATGCCGCGCAGGCGCGAAAATTCGGCGCGGAGGGTATCGGGTTGTGCCGAACCGAGCACATGTTTTTCGGTGAACAGAGACTTCCGATCGTGCAGGAAATGATTCTGGCGGATTCCACTGAGGAACGCCAGGAGGCGCTTGACAAACTGCTACCGTTCCAGAAGAAGGATTTCAAGGGGCTGTTCAGTGAAATGAACGGTATGCCGGTGACGATTCGGACGCTTGATCCGCCGTTGCATGAATTCCTGCCGGATCGCGAACTGTATGATTTCTGCTCAAGGGTTTCTGAGCGGGTACCGGTTTTTATTGATGAAGCCTATATGGAACTGGCGGAACCAGGATCAACAGAGAGCATGGTGACCCTGCTGGCGAAAAAGAAGAAAACCCTGCTGAGGATGGAGGAGTTGAAGGAAGTCAATCCGATGCTGGGTCATCGCGGTTGCCGGCTGGGCATCGTATTTCCCGAAATCACCGAGATGCAGGTGCGCGCCATCATGGAGGCGGCCTGCGAGATTTACAAGGACAAGAAGAAGGTCATTCCGGAGATCATGATTCCGCTGGTCGGGCATGTCAACGAGTTCAAGAACCAGAAGGAGATCGTGGAACGGATCGCCAACGACACGATCAAGAAATACCGAGTGAAGAATCTGGAGTATCGTGTCGGCACCAAGCTCGAAATTCCCCGGTCGGCGCTGCCGGCCGATGAAAACGACGCCGAGGACGAGACATTCAGCTTCGGAGAAAATGACCTGATGCAGATGT
>CAZVNK010000049.1:6828-11486 GCA_964628115.1 uncultured Ignavibacteriaceae bacterium
AAGGTACTTTTCATTTCAAGCAGGCGGGATCGGGCCTCAAGCTTAGCTTCCTTATATACGTCGAGAAGGAAATCCTGCCGCGTGATCCGTTTGTCTCTCTGGATCAGACCGGAGTCGGTCAGTTGGTCGAGATGGGAACGACCAAGGGCCGTGCGACGCGACCCGATTTGAAGGTCGGGATTTGCGGTGAACACGGCGGCGATCCCGATTCGATCACGTTCTGTCACGGCGTGGGACTGAATTATGTGTCCTGCTCACCTTTCCGGGTTCCGATCGCTCGTCTGGCGGCCGCCCAGGCCACCATTATGGCGAAGAGCAAGACCAAAGAGCGTGACAAATAACGATTGAACGTATCATCATTTGATCGTAAAAAGGCCGTCTTTTCAGGCGGCCTTTTTTTGTCGCCCCGGTTTCGTATTGATATTGAGGGGTTTTTTTTGTAACATTCGGGTCATGTTTGAAATGGATGAGTTCCATTGATTGAGGGTAAATAAAGAGTCGTGAAACGATATCTGAAGTATATCTCAGGCCCCGCGCTGTATGCGTTCGGGGGCGGTTTTGTCCTGCTGGCGTTTTCCGAATTCTGGCGGTTGTTATTGCTATTGTTCATGCGGCATAATGCCCAGGACGTGCCGACGGGGGCGATTCTGGAGTCGTTCTGGATCGGTGCGCGATTCGATTTTAAAATCGTCAGTACGATCGTGTTGGTCCTTTTCGTTTTGGGCGGGATTCCGGGGCTGGATATCGTGCGCAGTAAGCTTTCGCGGAAGATCAATTTTATCGTTATGACCGTGCTGGCGGCGGTGCTGTTTTTTATTCATCTGACGGACATCGAGTTTTTTCTTAATTTCAACGCACGTCTGAACGGGTCGGCGCTGATGTGGAACGACACGCCTGGAGACACGATCTCGATGGTGTGGAGCAGTTTCCCGGTGTTGCGCTACCTCTTGCTGTACGCGGTCATGCTGGGATTGTTTTTGTTTATCATGTATCGTTTTCTGCGGTTCGTGACGAGGGTCACGGCACACAACGCGACCTGGGTGCAGATCGTATACATCCCGGCGGTGCTGGCGGTTTTTGTCGTGGGAAGTATCGGTCGGATTTATGAGTCCACGTCGATGCGCGGGGGCATGGCGTATTTTTCTCAGTATGAATTCGCCAACCTGCTGGCGCTCAATCCGGCGTATACGTTCATGCGCGATGCCTTTTACGATTCCAACAAACGGGCGCATATCAAGCACCTGGTGGACAATATGTCGGTGCCGACAGCGGAGCGGACGGTGCGCGAAATGTTGCAGGTGCCGCTCGATCAGCCCGATCGGCCGGAACGACGATTGCATCGCACGGTGCGATTCGAAGAGCAAAACTATCATCCGCCGAGCGTCATTCTGGTTATCATGGAATCGTTCGGTTCCAGCCGCAGCGGTTGTCTGCGAAGCGAGTATCCGTACGATCTGACGCCGGGTTTCGATTCACTGTCGAAGGACGGAATCCTGTTTACGAATTTTTATTCGTCGGGGACACATACCGGGATTGCCCTGTTTACGATCATGTCAGGAACACCGCATTTGATCGGCAAGACGATGTTCAAGCAGGTGAAGGGGCATACGTCGTACTGGAGTCTGCCGTCGATTCTGCGTGAGAACGGATATCATACGATGTTTTTCACGACTCAGGACCCGCAGTACGACAACATGCAGGGATTTTTGCGGGCCAATGGGATGATGGATATCTCCTCGATGCTGGATTATGACGAATCCGAGATTCTCAGTTGGCTGGGGGTTCCGGATCATGTCATGTTCGACCATGCCTATGAAAATCTGCAACCGCTGGCGGAATCGGACGAGCGGTATTTCGCGGTGCTTCTGAGCGCGTCGCATCATCATCCCTATATTATTCCCGATCTGCCCCTGCCAAAGGTGCCGGATTCGGACAAGGACGCCGCCGAGTTGAACACGATGATTTATTCCGACTGGGCGCTGGCACGGTTTTTCCGCAAAGTGCAGGCCGATTCGACTTTCGATAACACGCTGTTTATTATTACCGCCGACAACGGCATTATTTATGATCCGGTGGCGGAGCTGGATATTACCATGCTTCAGATCCCGTTTTTCGTGTACAACACCGTTTGGGGAGAAGGACTGGACGAACTCATGGACCGAAACGGTTGTCAGTTCGATATTCTCCCGTCGGTGATGGTTCTGGTCGGGCTTGACTATGAGGATTATTCCTTCGGCAAGAACCTGTTTGACAGCAGTTCTCAGGCTCAGTCGTTTGCCTTTGCCACCAGCTGGTATAATGTCGCTTTTATTCAGGACAGTTTTTTCCTGGCGACACGTGCCGATGAAAAGCAGACCCGTCTGTTTGTGCTTCCTGACAAGAGAACCGACGTTTCATTGCAATACCCGGAAATCAAAGAGATGATGTTGCACAAAGCCTGTTCCATGTATGAAAGCGCCTTTTACAATCAGCAACTTCCACTGAATCCGAATCGGAAGGCGCTGGCCGGCGGCAATTAAGCTAATCGGGATTTCTCCGGGAGAGGAATCAATCTCATGAAAATCACCACCATCCTGATGGATGTCGGGTGGCCGATTATCGACGAATCGGTCATTACCACGGTCTGGTATGACCAATTAAAAGGCCTGATAAAAGACAAAACCGGTATTGTGCTGACCGATTCGATGCTGGCCGAGGCCGAGACGGCCGGAGTCAACTGCTATGCGCCGTCGCTGTTTTCATATATTATCTGGCACGTGGTCAGACCCGATATCAAAGCCTTTTATGACATTCAGGCGGAGTTTCATCGTTTTTACAGCAGGCGCGAATTTCGTTTGCAGACGGGAATCAGGGAGGTTCTCGATCGTTTGGCCGGTCGTTTCAGACTCGGTTTGGCGGCGAATCAGCCGGTTGAGGTTTACGATTTTCTGAAAGGGGAGAGGATTCTCGATTACTTTGACTCCACGCAGGTTTCGGGCGAAATCGGTTTTTCCAAGCCGGATATACGCATGTTTCTGGCCGTTTTGCAAAATCTGGGGGCAAAGCCGGAAGAAGCGCTGATGGTTGGGGATCGGCAGGACAATGATATTGTCCCGGCGAAGCTGATCGGGATGACGGCGGTTCGATTGCTGGTCGGCCCGCATCGGATCCAGCCGGTACGATATCCGCCGGAAGCGCCGGATTATACGATCGACCGTATCGGCGAACTTCCTGATCTTCCCATGCTTGTATAGAGCGCCGAGAAGTCACGAAAGGAGGAGATTTTTGGTTTCAGGGCAAGTCTTTATTAAACAAAAGGGGGGGGTTAGTTGTTTTATTAATAGAGCGAAAGCGAAAAATTCGGTTGTCAAAGCGGGTGTTTTTGTATATCTTTGGCGGCAGGAATAGGTTGAGTATTTATAGGAGTGGTGCAAGAAATGAAATACGTATTGATTGTTCTGTTTGCCGTCGCATTGTTTCTCTGTTGTGCCGATGACATTGTTGTCGAAAAGCCGATGGATATTCCCGGGGATTACACGGGTACGTTTACCATTAACTTCCCCAAGGGAGACAGCACTTTCGAAATGCAGATTACGTGGACATTCGGGTTGCAAAACGATTTTTACTATGATTATGTCGACGGGGACGATCAAATTTGTGACGGAAACAACGGTGAGTATACACTTGAAAGCAGTCAATTGGTGGTTGACACGGTTGAGGCCGATTTAGGCCGAACCTGTAATACCAGTTGGATGCCGTATGGTGAGTTCGGCATGGTATTGCAGAGTAGCCTCAAGAAAATCACGTTGACCAAGGACAGCACGTATAATAACGTGCAAAGAGTTACGACGATTATCCTGAATAAGGTGGAAGAAGAAGAATAGACGAATGTTTCGATGCCTTCGATTGTAAGATCGAAGGCGTTTTTATATACGCCGGACGGAGGAATGAACATGAAGCGACTGGTGGGGTTGGCGTCGGCTGTGATTGCCGGATTATTGGTGTCGGTGCTGTTTTTTTCCTGTGACAGCAACGATCCGACCGAAGCGGTGTCATTCAGTCCCGGGCTGTATAACGGTGTGTATAAGACCATTACGAATTACAGCCGGGCGCCTATATATCAGGAAACCGCCGTCGACTCGGTCACGTTCGATTTTCAGGACACCAGTCCGAGTAATGTGATGTTCATGCGTCTTGATGCCAATCGGGATTCCGAGCGAGATCATTGCGACTGGGATTGCACCTGGGTGTTATATACCGATTCGATGAAAATCGATACCTCCGACAATCAGCCCAATACGGGTATCTGCGATCACCAGTTGTCGCCGAAGGGGACATACAAGTATTTCGTGGACGGGCGGTATATCGTCTTCTGGACTTGGGATTCCACTCATCCTTATGATTTGTATCGTTATTTCGAAATCTACGTTCCCTGATTTTTTAATCTTTTTTCATAATACTTCATTTTTACTGACGGTAGATGTCAGACCCGTACGCTATCTTGTTTCGGGATAGCGAGAGCGCCTAACATATAATCCATCATTGTGCATCGGGGAGACATGTATGCTGGCCAGAGTTATGTCGTCCGCCACGCTGGGCGTCAATGCCTATGCGGTCGAGGTGGAAGCGGATATTCAACAACAAATGCCCGCCTTTGTCACGGTGGGATTACCGGAAGG
>CAZVNK010000050.1:0-10273 GCA_964628115.1 uncultured Ignavibacteriaceae bacterium
GCAAATATAAATACGCACGCTGGTTTCGGTATTGGTGATTCCCCCGGACGTGTACGAGACCGCGACGTCCAGTCGCCGGTCGCCGTTAAAATCGGCCAGCCAACTTTGAACGTACCCGTCGGCCCGATCAGGTTGTAAGACCAGCTCGGCATCGGGAGTCTGGGGGAAATTGCCGGTGTTGTCCTGAATAAAACAGGCCACCTTGTGATCCCAGAGAAAATATAAATCCGGCCGCCCGTCGAGATTGCAGTCACCGACGTGCACCGTCGCCAACGAGACCTGAAACGCGGCTCGTCGCGGTCGGGAAAAATCGGCCAGGTCTTTCTCGTGGTTATGCGTTATCAGGCTGACCGAAAGCTGGTTGAGAATCTCGTAACGATCCGCGTCGCCGCGTTCGAACACGACATATCCCCGGGAGGTCGGGATGACGATTTCGGGACTGGGATTGTCATTGATCTCCACCAAAAACGGCTCGACGATAATTCCCTGGAAAAACGGCACGTTAAAAATGGTTTTCTGGCGGATCAAACGAGCCGGTTTGGAAAAACCCGTCGCCTGCGAATAACTCAGAACACTGACACCGTCGGCGTCAATGAGTAAAACCTCCATCACGCCGTCCCCGTCGATATCGCCGATATCCATCTGCGCGGCGTTTTGCGGAAGCCGGGTCAGGTAATCGGGCCGCAGATTGAAACCACTGCTCTGCCCCTGCAAATACAAGCCGGCGTAACGGGTAGAGGCATCATCAGCCGGAGAATAGACCACGATGATATCGGCAAGATTGTCGCCGCTGATATCGCCGCAGACGTATCCGAAGATTTCGCCTTCCACCTCGAGAGTGTACACGGCAAAGACGTCCTGATCGGCCGTATATGCGATCGGCGCAACTGACAGAAAAATCAGCAGACTGACAATAACCGTCAGGACGCCTGGTTGTACTCGTAGATATTTCATGTTATTGTCTGTATTCCGTAACCCCCGGTATACACCATACAAAAGATAAGAAATTCCAAACGGTTCGACAACGGTTAAATTAACGAGTATAAGAGTTATGATTATTGCGGAAGGCGGGGATTCTTGTACCAAAAACGGGTCAGGCCGCGATCACTGCCGATCCAGAGATAATCCCCGTCGAATATCAGATCGCTGATGGCCTCGGAAAGCAGTCCGTCATTGACGGTATATAAATACCGGCCGGGCTTCTGTCCGATATTGACCAAAAGCATCCCCTGTGCCACCGCCACCGCCACCAGCGTGTCCGCAACCGCCACGGCCGTCGCGCCGCCGTAACCGATGACCTCGGGGTATTCCGTCACCTCGGCGGTTTCCAAGTCGATGGATACCAGATTGTCCTCGGAGGCGATCCAGATACGGTCACCGGCCTGTTCGATATCGTATACGTCGCCCATACCGGAGACTTCGGGAACGTTAAGTCTTCCCAGCTTGCTCGTTTCGTAATCGAGGCGATACACGCCGCGAGACGTGCCTATCCAGAGGGCATCATCGGTTTGCTCCAGGCAGTATACGGCCAGCGATGGCAAATACGTTTCGACACGAAGATCGACCGAATCGCGATATCGTTTCAGCAGTCCCAAACCGTACTCGGTACCGACAAAAACCGTATCGCCGTTGACAGCCACCGTATAAATCACTTCGTCGGGAAGCCCCGATGAACGATAGAAATGATCCCGAACGGTACGGGAGTTTTTATCGATAATCTCGACTCCGTAATCGGTGGCGAGAAAAACATCGCTACCGTTGATATACATATCATACACCTGATTGGTGACCGCCACGTTGCCGGTCTGCAATTCGGCATAGTCAAAACGGTTCTCACGCCAGTCGAATTCGGTCAGGCCGGGGCGAACGGCATCTTCGGGATCTCCGCACAACCAGAGTTTGCCGTCATCCAGAAACATCGTGGTCACCCCCTCCTGCCGTAAACCGTACGGTATCAACTCCAAATGATAATTGGCAGTGCGGGCCTTGGCCGCGCCGAGGCCCCAGATGCCGATCCAGAAATTACCCCAGCCGTCATCGACCACGTCGGTCACCGGAAACCGCCGCCCCTCGAAATCGATCAAGTACCCGTCGGACATGTAATTATATCCCTCCGGCGGAAAATACAGCGGATCGGGCGCAACGTGACGGCTGATGGTGTTGGTTGATGGCGGGATCTCGTTAACCGGCAACCAGTAATCGGAAATACCGCGATATTCATAAATCCCGAATTCGGTCCTGGCCCAGATGTATTCGTCATCGGACGACACCTGCACCTCGTAAATATCCAGTCCCTCCAAACCGTCGATTCCCGTCAGCGGCAAATCCCACTCACCCTCGGCGATATGATAGCGGATAAGGCCGCCGGTCGTTCCGAAATACACATAATCATACCCCACCGCAATTGAGCGGACGTTCGAAAAATCGGAATAATTGACAATCAAATCCTGCAATATGTGAAACGCGAATCCGGTCGTGGGAAGCAACAGCAATACGCTGAATATGACCAGCGCCGAGATGCTATTATGATTTGCGGGTTTCACCATAATCCAAAACCGCTTTCGCCAGTACTGACGTTCCGTAAAAGACAGCCTCTTCATCGACCGTAAAATCCGCCGCATGCCAGGATTTGTTGGCGCCGATGGCATTGTTTTTTACACCCAGGCGAAACATCGCGCCGGGAATTCGTTGTAAATAATACGCAAAATCCTCCCCGCCCATGGTCGGGGGAGTGAGTTCGATGCCGTGTTTCCCGAACAGATCGCCAAAGCTCTTGCGTAAAACGGCATTGGCGGCGCTATGATTTTCCATGACCGGATAGCCGGAAATGATGTCAAACGTAAAATCGGCTCCCCTTGCGCGGCAAATGCCGCCGATGGTTCGTTTGAGCAGTTGCGGCAGACGTTTGACATTTTTGGGCGAGAGAGTGCGGGCGGTTCCGCTCATACTCACCCGATCGGCAATGACATTGCGAACGGTTCCTCCGTTGATGACACCGATGGTTATCAGCGCCGGATTGAGCGGATCGATTTCCCGCGAAACGACTTTCTGTAATGAATCGACCACCTCGGCGGCCACCGCGACCGCATCGACGGCGGCATGGGGCCGCGCGGCATGGCCGCCCTTGCCGTGAATGGTGATGTCGAAATCGATAACGGACGCCATGGTCGGGCCGTCGCGAAGACCGATTCGTCCGGTGGCAACGCCGGGATCGACGTGCAACGAAAAGATCATCTCGACTTTCGGTTTTTCCAGACAACCGTTTTTGATCATCTCGATCGCGCCGCCGGGCGGTTCCTCCTCGGCGGGCTGAAAAATGCATTTGACGCCGAGCGGGATATCCTTTTTTAAACGATTCAACAGAATGGCCGTCCCCATAATGACCGCCATGTGCAAATCATGGCCGCAGGCGTGCATAATTCCCGGATGCTTCGAACGATACGGAAAATCGGTCTGTTCCGTAACCGGAAGCGCATCGAGTTCGCACCGAAGCCCCACCGCGCGTTTGTAATCGGGATTGATCAGCGCGATCACTCCGGTTTTGCTTTTGGGAATGTGCACGTCGATTTTGTGCTTGCGAAGTTGCCCGGCGATATATGCCGTGGTGTCGAATTCCCGAAACGCCAATTCGGGATGACGGTGAATGTGACGTCGGAATCGTATCTGCTCAGGCAGAAGCTCGCGCGCCAGGCGCAGGATAACATCCATGTCAGGCATAGTATCCCCCCCGATTCGATATCGAACGTTCGATTGTGTGATTATCTGTTATGATTGAAATTACGATCGTGCGGATGTGTTTTTTTCTTGCGAAGCCCCATTTTTTTCTCGGCGGATTGCTTGTACTTACTGGCGAACAAATGCGCCAGCCGCATTGGCTCCGGCATACGATACTCGGTAAGACATTTTTTGACGATATCCAACGCGTCATCGATGGAACACATGTGTCCCGGCGAAATGAACATGGGCTTAACCCGGTTTTTGGTACGATATGCATATCCGCAGTGTATGTTCGCCACATATAACTGACTGTAAGAACCTTTCTCCTCGTCGGGCATCTGAAATTCACCCGACAGAAGCTTGCGAGCGCATCCGATCGACGGGATATTCAGCAACAATCCAAGGTGCGACGCCATCCCGAAGGATCGGGGATGCGCGATTCCATGCCCGGCAAATATAACCAGATCCGGCTGTATTTGCAATCGCGATAATGCCTTTAATATTACCGGCCCCTCCCGAAAACTCAAAGCGGCGGGAATGTACTCGAACACCGCATCCATTTCGGCGACCGCCCGCTCCACGTCGGTCATGGTGTTGATATTCATGGTGACGGCGGCGGCATACAGTCGATTGATTTTGTCGTTATACGCCGTATCGACGGCGGCAACGAGTTCGACTTTGTCGAAGGTGCTGTCGATTTTTATACGCGGTTTTAAAACCTGTTGAATCCTGACCGCTTCGCTGACATTTTGCGGCCATTCATGTAGTTTTTCGTAGTCCAACATTAACCCCTAAATATGTTTTCAAAATAAAATGTATTGTTTAGTCAATTACAATACAAAATTCTCTCAGTGGGACAACGCCCCGGCTCGTGCCCAAAACCGTGGGCGGCAGTACTCACTCCCTCACACCAACGTCTAAAGATATGCGATTCCCGCTCAAAGTCAAATTGTTAATGAAAACCTTTTAGGTATTTTATAGCAAACCTTCAGGGCAAAACGTCGGGATCGGCAGTTTTTTATTGCATTCCCGAAAACGACACATAACATTGACAACATGCGAATTGCTCTGATTATCCTGGCGATACTTCTATGCGCCCTGACCGCCGGGGCGCAGGATAATCCCGTGTTTTCACTGGGAATCGGTCCCGGCATGACCGCCCTCGGAGGCGGCAACGGCCCCACGTTCACGCTCGGCCTGACTTATCGCCTGGGCTTTTCGGTTTACCTGTCACGGCATTGGCGGGCCGATCTGGTTTTGCATGGATACAAGCTTTATGACGATATAACCGCCGATACGCCGTTTCAACTGGGTTCGGACAAGGAAGACCGCACCTGGGGACGCAAAGTCTACGATCTGTCGTTTCTGGCACGATATAACCTTCTGCCGTCCGATTTTGTACTGCGGCTCTACGCCGGAGGCGGAGGCGGAGTATCGGTGTGGAAAATGGTCGATCCGGAATCGGGTTCGACCTTAATCACCACCGGCGAACACAACGAGCCGCTCAACGCCTCCGCGACCGAAGTGATGCTTTCGGCCGGTCTGGGAATCGAATATGTCACCAACAATCACTGGATTTTCGGGCTGGATGTCAGAACCGATTATTTAACCGGCGCCGGACTGGAATTTGTCGACACGTTCGAGGACAGCCTCAGTCGCTGGAGTGTCAAGGCCGCGCTGACCATCTCCTTCGCCTTCGGCGGCAAAAGGAAATCGAGCGAAAGAGTCCGAAATGAGACGGTCTGGGACAAGGCGCCGATTAAAGCTCCAACGACAACGGTGGCGGCGGCACCCACATCCTCTCCACAAATAGCCAAAGCCCCGAAATACTCCGGCAAGGACGGCGATGGCGACGGGGTGCCCGATAATCTTGACGCCTGCCCGGATACCAAACGTGAGGCCCGGGGGTTGGTGGACGTATACGGATGCCCGGTTGACTCCGATTTCGACGGAATTCCCGATTATCGCGACAGTTGCGCCCATAACGCGGTCGGCGCAAGAATCGATGAAAACGGTTGCCCGGTCGATAGCGACAACGACGGTGTTCCGGACGGTATCGACGACTGCCCGGACAGCGAGCCGGGACTGCCGGTGGATACCTACGGATGCATCGACCTCAGCCTATTGGAGAAACCGATCACCCTGCATATCGTGTATGATCCGGGATCGTTCGAAGTGGACAGAAAAAACCGCGCCCGTCTTGAGGAAATCGCGAAAATACTCCTCAAAGCGCCCGGCGTGCGCGCTGAAATCCTCGGTTATACCGACAATATAGGTCTTCCCGACGACAATCGAAGCCTGTCACAAAAGCGTGCCAACCGGGTGCGCGATTACCTGGTATCGCTGGGGATCGAAACCAGCCGCCTGACACCGATCGGCAAGGGTGAGACGAATTTTGTCGCGGATAACGATACTCAGGCGGGACGCCAGCAAAACCGGCGGGTGGTTCTGGTATTCTACAAATAACCCACATCCCGCGCGAGATAGCGGATTATCAAGCTCTGAAGATACAAATGACATCGGCAAAAAATCGGTTCTTTTTCCAATATGATATTGACATTTATGGGGTAAAACCTTAGTTTTGTCATGCTTCAGCTTGGGATATGCAGACTTGATAATGATATGGGAGCGAAGGGATAGAAAATACGGCGAATTTCTGATCTGATTTTGGGCAACTCTGCCGTTTTTTCGTTTAATATATATGGTCATGGACGATTTCTTTGCTGATATTACGCCTATCCATAAATCCGGTTACGCTCTTCGAAAGGGACCGGCTCTCTCATGTTCGCATGGGCGGGAACGCCGAGGCCCCGGCAAACCGGCGTTTTTATATTGCTTTTTCGGGTCTGCCGACATAGATTAGGTCACTTATTGCGGATGCTATGAAAATATTACTCGTTACACAGCATTTTCCACCGGAAAAAGGCGCGGTTCGTCGTCTCTATGAATTCGCGCAGTACTTTCGGAAAGGCGGTCATGACGTAACCGTGCTTACCGCCATGCCAAATTATCCGGACGGAATCATACCCGATGCATATCGCGGAAAATTTTTCCATAAGGAATACATGGATGGGATCGAAGTGTATCGTTCCTATGTCCTGCCGGCATCAAATGCCCAACCCAAAAAGCGTATGCTGGGATTTGTAACCTTTCTGGCGTCATCGCTACTACACAGTTTCCGACTGAAGGGAAAATACGACGTCGTGCTGGCATCGTCTCCCCCCGTAACTTCGGCCCTGCTGGGATATATCCTGAGCCGGATGCGCCGCGCCAAACTGGTCCTCGAAATCCGCGACTTGCAACCCGAAATGGGTGAGCAGTACGGCAGTTTGAACAAATCGGTTTTCACCGAAGTCATTCGCAAAATGATGCGTTTCGTGTACAAACGGGCCTGGAAAATCGTCTGCGTCACCGATGGCCTGACCAACTGGATGCGCGAGCGCTTTCCGCAGGATCGAGTGTCAACGATCAAATCGGGCGTCGGGGACAATTTCATCAACAGCCATTCCAACGGCATTCGCAAAAAATACGGGTGGGAAGACAAGTATCTTATCCTGTTTTGCGGCACCATGGGGACAGTGCGAACCCTCGAACCGATTATCGAATCGGCACGAATCCTGTCGGACGAAAAACAGTATCATTTCGTCTTTGTCGGCGACGGCCAGAAAAAAGACACCTATCGTCAACTGGCGAATCAATACGGCTTGAACAATATCTCGTTTATCGGCCTGCAACCGCTGGAGCAGATTCCGTACTTCCTGCACGCCGGTGACATTCTGGTGGACTGCCTCAAGGACGTTCCCTTCGCGCAGTCGGTGCTTCCGGTCAAAATGTTCGAGTACATGGCGGCCGGCAAACCGATCGTGTTCGGTTCGACGGCGCAGGAAGCCACCCGTTTTCTGGATCAGGCAGGCGGCGCTTTGACGTTCTCCGACAAACGCCCGGAAGAACTGGTCGATCTTATCCGCAATCTGTACCAGCACCGAATCGATGGAAACGGTCTGGGCAAACGCTATCATGAATACGTGCGGGCGCACCACTCCACGGAAAAATGGGCGCGTCGATATCTGGATATTATCGAAAACAAAAAATAGTCGGCAAATTCCTGTCACTCACGCAAAACACATTCTCTCTTCTCTTAATCATACAATGACAGCACCGGGCCGTCGTGGACGCGTCGAACCGTGTCAACGTCTTCGGGATACAACACCACCGCGATAAGCCGTCCCGACGGAATACTCCTCACGTCCACATCACCGAGATGACGATACTCCCGTTCCGGCATCCAGTTGCCTTTCAAACCGAGACTCTGAAAATAGTCCCGGTTTTCCGGTTCCAAATAGCCGTACATATCGGGATTGCCGTAGAACACACGGCGGATTTCGAGTTTATCAGCCAGAGACGATTCAATCGCCAGGCCATACGGCTCGAATGTCATCTCACGATACCGCGCGCGCCATGTCATGAGTTTGATCGCCTCGGACGGCGGTTGTGCGGAAAACGCCACCGCCCAAATCCCCTGTCGCTGATGGCGCGACGAGGCGCGCAGACGCCTTTCCGATAGAATCCGGCACAACGTGTCAAGCGCCCGTCGCGGATAACTATCGACACCGGATGAAATCGCATCATAATAGTCATACGACGATTCGCCCGGCCAGGGCTTGTGACAGGTGCGAGTCCAGTGCACGATATGTCCGTCAAGACGGGCATCGACATCCGGTGTGAGCCGATGCGAGTCGATGACGATTCGACAGGAACGCTCCGATTCGGGTTGCACGGTGCGAAAAGTGCGATCAACCGTTTTCCCGTTGGACTCGGCTTGATACAACAACCGTTCCAGATTCCCGCCCGCCCTGACCGCGACGGGGAAAACGATATCGGCACGTTCTATCGCCATGCGGTCGCGTCGGCTTTGAAAAACGGCCAGCTCTCGCGCGGTGTGTCCGCAAGGGATACTATTCCAAACGGTCAGGGAGTTGTCGAGATGGAATTGCTCGGCATAATGCGTAGCGACTTCATCGGGAGATATTGTCCGATCACAGGGGATCAGGACTTCTCTGCAAACACCGTAGTACGATGCAAAAAAGAGCGTCATCTCCCACGAACTCATGCCGACCGATGTCACCAGCATATACTCGCGCGATTTGACATATTGCACGGCGCGGCGGGTTTGCACGATCCACCGATCGGAACCCGTCGGCTCCAGCGACTGCCGCGAGTTGAGTATGACCGCCCTTTTTTCCATAATGCTTCACATTCCCGAAACGGAACGCAATACGACAATAAAACCAATCGGAAGGCAAAACGCAAGTGGTGAGACGAGTATTGTCGTTTAGTACAATTTCACCAGATCGACATTGCGATAATAATGCTTGAGAATCTGTTCGTACATCCGCCCGGCACGCGCCATGCCGATCGCACCGCACTGGCACATCCCGACCCCATGACCGTATCCCCCGCCGATAAAATCGACACGGGTCAGATTGCGATTGCCGTCATACGTCTTATCCAGTTCGAAACGGGCCGACTGCAAAATCAATTCCGGATTCGAGGATCGAGTGAACACCCAGCGAATCTTGTCGGTCCCGACGGTGTACGTTCCCTCGGTGGTTTCGACTTTCATCCGCGCCACGCGTCCCCCGGCGGTGCGCCCGACGATATTCATGTCGAGAACGCGGTTGATACGAACCACCCGTCCGCGCTCGGACGAAAGGTATTCCTCCAAACGCAGTTTGAGTTGCTTGACAGTATAAGATTCGCGCCAGGTGTAGTATTTCGACCAACTGCAAAAGCCACTGTCGGGGACGGCACGCAAATACGGTTCGGATTTCTTGTCCCAGACCTCGTCGATATCGTCGGTGTATCCCCCGCAGGTGGAATGATAGTAGGCGTTGATCAACTTGTCCTGATATTTCAGCACGTATCCCCGGGTGGCTTCGACGGCGCGGGAGACGACGGGATTTTCGACCTCGACACCGTGATATACCTGGTCGGACACGTCGGATTTCAGATCATAGGGTTCATCGTGGTATTGCGAGAGATGCGACATGGAATACGTCCGCGCCGCCACCGCCTGGGCTTTGATCGCCTCCAGCTCGGCCTCCTTGGTGAATCCGATTTCGGGCGGCACCACTCCCTTGAGATAATCATCCATGTGCACCACGTTGACCAGTCGCAGATTGCGATTGTACGGTAAAACCCGAAAGACGCCACGATAGCGATGGCCGATATACGTGAGATGTTGCTTGTCGGATCGCGGTGTCACCAGCACTTCATCGAACCGGTCGCCGATTTTGCCTCCCGAGGTCGCCACCGATACTCGTCCCTGATCGGCACGGACGGTGATCGACCGCGTGGCATAATAAACGTAGCTTTTCCCGCCGCGCAGACATTCGACCGAAAATTGTCCCGGCGCGGTGATTTCCATCGACGATCTGCCGCCGTCGATCAGCACCCGAACAAAGGGCAGGCGCATGTATGTCCCGCCGGTTCCCTCCTCAAGACGCGGGACCGCGGCGCATCCCCAGATCAGCAAAAACAGCAACAGCAATGTCCC
>CAZVNK010000050.1:10283-11447 GCA_964628115.1 uncultured Ignavibacteriaceae bacterium
ATAGCGAATCAGCAAAGACGTCCGTGATGTGGTTTCGGTTTCCATACCTGTCACACCGGGGGCGGTTGTATGATGCGGCCGGTGATCGCCTCCGTTCGGGCACCGGTCACATGCGGCATATTTGCCGGTATCGACCATACCGTCATAGCTCCCATGACGGCATAGCAAACAGCTTCCAGATAATCGCCATCGAAACCGAGTGTGTCAATAGAAAAGAATGCCACGTTCGGAAGATGGTATTGCAGGCGTTCCACGAGAAAGGCGTTGTGCACACCGCCGCCGAAAAGATGGGCGCAAGCGATCTCATGAGCAGTGCAAAGCGGTTCGATCCGCCGCGCGATGGTGACCGCGGTCAGTTCGGTCGCGGTCGCGAGAACGTCGTACTTGTCGAGTTTGAGTTTCCCTGCGTAGGAAATCATTTTATCGACAAAACGGACGCCGAACCGTTCGCGTCCGGTCGACGGGCCGTATTTACCCTTCAGATAATTGTCGGCGAGAAGCATGCTGAGTAGTCGGCGCGATATTTTGCCTTTGGCGGCAATCCGTCCGTTGCGATCATAGCGACGATTGAAATAACGCGCGGTGATAATATCCAGCAGGGAATTGCCCGGCCCGCAGTCACGCGCCAGGATTTTATCCGGCTTCGCCCCCGCCGGCATGAAGAAATAATTGGCGATACCTCCGATATTGATCAATAGCCGATGCTCTTTGCGGTCCGACAGCAAACGCCACATGGCGTGCGATGTGATCGGCGCCCCCTCACCGCCGACAGCGATATCGGCCTGACGGAAATCCGCGACGGTCAGCAGGCCGGTTTGTCGTGCGATTGATTCCGGATGTCCCAACTGCACCGTGCCGCTGGCTTTGTTGCGATCGAGCCGAAGTTTGCCGGGAAGGTGACGCACGGTCTGACCGTGCGAAGCGATCAAATCGACGATTACTTTTTTACGGCGAAGATTACGACACATCAACTCGGCCTGATGACCATAAAAATCCCCCAATCGGCGATCCAGCAAAACGGCATCATCGAGCGTGATTTTGTCCTCGGCAATGGCCTTCTGCACCATTCGCGCCAGTGCCTGAGGATAACGAATCGTTTTGGAATGCAAAAAAGCGGTATGCAGTTTACCCGCCCGACGAGTGACTTTGACCGCCGCGAGATCC
>CAZVNK010000051.1:0-11352 GCA_964628115.1 uncultured Ignavibacteriaceae bacterium
GTTGGCATAATCGAGAAAAGTGGCATAGTATCCCGCCATGCAGTCGTCGGGCTCGACGATATTGCCGAGGGCGTTGACATAATCACCACCAAAACGCGAACTGCCATAGAAACATCCACCGTAGTCGTTGTAACCGCTGATCACAAACAGCACCATAGGGCGGATTTCGCCGGTGCCGATCATGCGATCCGCAAGCTCCGCCAGTCCGTGATTGAAATAGTACTGTGCGCGACCGCGAAACGGCGTCAGAAGGTATAAAACCGGCATCGGTTCACCGATTCCGACGTCTTTATAATCAGCCGGAAAATAGACCTGGTATTTAATGGTGGCGTTTTCAATCAGCACCGCATCTTCCATATAACTGACCGAATGCTGGGTGTAGGTATCAAAGATGAGACCGGTGTCATAGGTAAACGGTTCCACATTTGAACCTCGATCACTGCAACTGTAAATCAAAACCGCCGCCAACAGGACCATACTACCTATCAGATATTTTTTCATCATTTTCAGGTCCTCCTAAAACCGGTATGAAAGGCCGAACAGGGTTTGGAATTTGTCGGCGGTATACGTCCCGACAAAGTTATCGGTAATGCCGTCGCTGTTGATATCCATGGCCTCGTTGACGGTCAGATCCGGCTGATGCGTGTAAACGCCGGCGACTTCAATCCGCCAGAAACCGATATCAAATCCCGCGCCGCCGCTGAAAATGTATTTATCGCCCAGATCGACAAACATCAAATCACCGGTATCCTTGCCATAGGGAGTCTGATCAAAGCCGAATCCGGCCCGCAGTTCCATATATGACTTCGCCTGATACGTGGCACCGACCATAACGCGGAACGTATTGTCCCAGTCAACGGGGAAGGAATAATTCTTACGTACCAGCGAATCGTTGATATAATGAAAATCGGCATCCATCAAACCGGAGTAATTGGTGTAGGTGAATTCGAATCCCTCAAACTGCGACCAGAACACCATCTCGGCGTCAAGCGCCAGCAGAAGTTTTTCCGTTGCCTGATAGGCAATCCCGCCGCCGATCGTTGCCGGAAGGTCAAGCGTGGTTTCGAAATCCGCCTTGATATCCAAATCCTCACCGGCGAAGAAATTGTAGATTTCATCGGTGGGGAACCAGGTGGCGGCGTTTTGATCGATCAATGTGGCATTGTCCGGCATATAATAGATAGTCGCGTTGTCCCCATCGATATCGATCGACGATTTCCCCGAGTAGGTGAGGCCAAGCGTAAGCTTTTCATCCGGTTTGTACATCAATCCGGCACGATATCCGAATCCCATGCCATAGCCTTCGTTTTCCGTCCATTCCAGAATATTATCATAGGGGCGATCAACGTAACCTGAATACTCCGCGTTATCCAGCAGAGGATTCCGTCTCATCAAGAGATTTCCCATTCGTAAATCCGCCCGCAGAACACTCAGTCCGATTCCGACCGACAGTTTTTCGTCGGAAAAGGTTCTGGCGGCGGTCAACTGAAACGCCACGACGTCGAGGTTGTTGTCGAATTGCGATTCCGGGAGAGTACGCACGCCGTATGATTCGATTTGATCGAATCCAAACACATCTCCCCATCCCAGGTTTTGATCGAAGGTTTGCATGATCGATAAACCGAACACGGTTTCTTCGAGAACCGGCAGGCGGAATAGAATACCGCCCTGGGGGACGTTTTCGATTCGATGCATGTTATAATGTTCGATATCGTTATAATATCCCGAGGGAAACCTGCCATCCCACCGGACATTCGGAGTCACGGAATACCGATTATGGAAGAAATCGACATTGCCGGCCAGCATATTATCCGGTATCCAGCCGTAACCGGCCGGGTTGTAATACGCTGCAGACCAGTCATCGGCCACGGCTCTGAAAGCCCCGCCCATGCCGCGCGCCTTTACGCCGAGACCGTCATAAATAAATCCTCCGCCGAAAACGGTCGGCACTGACAGCAGTAGCAGTAAAGACAAAACGGCCGCATACCTAATGAAACCCATTCTCATCTCCATATATGTGAAATCAATCCACGTTTGTTTTCGTTACCGTCGGTTTGACGAATCGTCTCTATTTCCCGCTCAAACCGGTTATCCTCCGCTTTACCTCCCCCTGACATATCAAGGGCGATAGAATCTTGAAAAACTACTATAACCCCTCCAATTTGTCAAGTCCTCTGAACAAAAATTGGCCTCAAATTGCCTTTCCCTACAACAAAATACGCCTTACCATCAAATTGACGATCAAGCCCGCCGGTTTGAGCAATATTTTTATCCATGACAACCGGGATCGGGGCCTTATCTATTTTAACGATGCTCCCTGCCGGCCAGGTAAAATCCACGCGATGCCGCCTGTTTCCGATGGTACTCCGCCAGATATCCCGATGTCACTCGTGACAGATAGTAATGAACGGAGGCCTGTTCGTTGTCAAAAACCATTGAACGGTACAAATATTCGCGGGCTTTGGGATAATCCCCGGCGACATACCAGCTATAACCGATAACCGCATTGACAATTGCCCCGGAAACGGCACTGCTATCGGCCAGACCGTAAAGGACATCATGTCGATTGATATTCACGAAACTGTAAAACACCGGCGGGAAATCCACCAGTTTGTATTCAGTATAAGCCATGGCATCCGCCAGAGTGCGTAAATAAGACGATACGCTTTGCAATCGGGTGGGGTCACGTCGGAAGGCGGATATGAGATAGTCGTTGAAGGGATCGAAGGTGTCGGATGAAATCCAGGTGGTATTGAAATTCATGATCGAGTAGATATCCGAGACATGAACGGCACCGAGCAGATGACCGATCTCATGAAGAAGCAATTGACCATTCAGCATTGTTTTCCAGGCCCGGGTTTCATGATTCGGCCTTTGCAACACCGCCACCAGAAGCGACAGTTTTTGTATATCCGACAGTCCGATATGTATGACCCGCCCCGCCTCATAGAAACGATTGCCGTCCAAGGGATTATAAAACGCCGCCGTCATGATCTCGGGGTTTCCGGAAGGGCGATTCTGTAGTGATGTAAACAGGTTTGACAACTCGGCAAATGATGCGCCCGGCACTGAAAACGGCTGTTCATCGGTGACTTCCAACGTGAAACCGAATTGGCGATACAGAGAACGTGATGCGTACGCCACCGCCACGAGAATCTCCTCATGCGCAGACGAATCGACCAGTGCCTTATCGAGAAGCAGGACAACGGGAAGCGCGTTTTTATGATAGAAGTTTTTGCGGGGAAACCGTTCCAGCCCATTGAGCATCTGACTTAGCAGTCGTTTGAGAACAAAATCCGGCGGTTCCCAGTCGGTTATGATACCGTCGTTTGCCAGGGAATTATCCAGCCAGTTGCGGCGACTGTGAGCGGATGCCGTCCGTGAGCGACCCTGTCGGTCATCGCCGTTCAGATCGAAAACCGTCGTTTTCAGTTTGATTCGGGCATAAAGCGGGATATCGGGAGTTTTGGCGGATTTATCGGATGAACTCTTTTCGGATATATTGAAATCGGCTGAGATAACCAGCAGGGAGGCAAACCCCTGTTGTTGCAGTCGATCACATAAGATGTCACGAGAATCATCGGAATCATTGACAATGATCGCGAAATCCCGCCCATATTCCCACAATAGATAGTCGATGTGATTATGAAGGCATTCCAAACCGTCACTTATATCGGGGTTATTTCGGTCCGATGACATCGGTTCAATCAGAACCGCTATTTTTCCCGATGGGATCGAGAAATCACTTGAGAATGCAAGCGGGCAGGCGAGTAGCATCCAGAATAATATTGCATATAAACGGGGCATTGTAATCATTACGAAGAAAATGGCCTAAACCCGCTTGAAAATCAAGGCACAATTGCTTATTTTCCCATTCATGAATCAATTGCGGATCATTTACGGACCGGCATTGGCGATTATTCCAATCGTGCTTGCCCTGTCGCTGAATTGCGGCAAAAGCGCCGATGATTTACCATCATTGAAGGCGGATGCGGTCGCGGCGGAAGCGCGTAGTGATTTCAGCGGGGCGCTGACGGTATATCGTCAGGCCTATCAACTTGCGCCGACCGATCGCGACGTCCTGTTCGGTTTGGGAAATGTTTACAAGAAAACACTCATGCCCGATTCGGCGCTGGTATATTTCCGACGGGCGCGGGTTCTCAATCCGAGAGATCGCGCCATCAACAAGGAACTGGTACAATTATGTCCGCAGTTTTTCGATTATCAGTGCGCCATCGACGCCATCAATGCCCTGATTGCGACCGGCGACAACGAAAAGATGTACTGGCCGATGCTGGGGGATATGTATTATCGCAGTGAGGATTTCAGTCAGGCGGCGCGCTATTATGAGTTATTGACGGCGGAATATCCGGAAGATCGGATTTATTATCTTTATCTTTCCGGATCATATTCCTATCTGCAGAAATTCAGGGAATCCAACGATATCCTGATGAAATACATTGAACGGTTCGGAGCGTCCGGTGAAGCCCTGGCCAATATCGCCATCAATTATATCAATTTACAGCGACTTGATCTGGCTGAGGATTTTTTACGCCAGAGTCTGGAATTCAATCCCGACCATGTTCCGACAATGATTAACCTTGCCAACGTGCTGTCATCTCAAAATGATCCGGTCAAAAAGCGTGAGGCGCTGACCATATACAGGAAAAACAAACCGTACACGCCTGAATTTTATAATCTCGATTCGATTATAACCGCGCTTGAAATGGAATTGGGAATCGACAGCACCGACCGGTAGGGTTATTTTTCCGCCGACGCGAATTTCTCCGACATTATCCGCCGCACCCGATTTACCGTGTTAACCGATTTCGGAAACGCCTGATTGATTTCGTGACGAAGAGCCTGATACTCCTCACCCTCGTTTTCGCGCGAACGTGCCTTTATGATTTCGATTCCGGCCAGCAGGAGAATCATTGCCGCAAAAGCACCGAATCCCGACAACACAATAGTTATCTTGTGGCGCGGGCCGGATTTCAATGTCGGCAGAGACGGTTCATCGAGCACCCGTACGATCGGAACGTCTTTATGGGCATCGAACCGCGCGGCGGCGTATTGTTCACTCAGGAACACATACGTACCGGACTTGATTTGAATGTCGCGTTTCAACCGCCCGAGTGTTTTCAGCATAGCCGGGTCGGCACCGGCGTCCCAGTTGCGATTGGCATTCTGGAAACGCTCCAGGCTGTCCTCGGCGAATTCCAGTTCACGCTGAATCATGTTCAATTGGTCGGTCAGATAGCGTTCGTTTTCACCGGCTCCGGAAAGTCGTTTGTTGAGATTAAAATCTTCAAGTTCACTGCTCTCCTGCCTAATAATAACCTGTGACAGGCCGGGGTAAATCGTCTCGACTTCAAGTTCGATCACTCCGGTAGAGGGACTGGTGGAAACCGACATGATCGCGTTCAGGCGATCATAGAGCACGTCCGGATCGGTATGCCCCAAAAAGCTCCGGCAGGATATGTCGATATGTTTGCCGTCATGCATGAATGAATAGGTCTTGTCGAGAACACCCTCGGCGACTCGTCGCGAACGAAGAATGACCGGGAACAATTCCGATGAGTTTTCATCGCTACCGCCGGTGCTTCCGAATCCCGCGAGGTTTTTCAACTGCGCCATTTTGTCAACGTTGCCGCTGGGAAGAATACCGGCGCGTGAGATATAGCGATTCGGAGTCAGATAGACTCCAACCGTCGCCAGAATCATCACGACAGCGGTGACACCGACAATCAGTCTTTTTCGCCTGAGAAGCAATCCGAACAAATCCACCAGAGTCGGCATGGTCTCATTGCCACACTCGTTCCGATTGACATCCACATCCATGTGGTCGACATTGTTTTTCAACGTCATCCGTTTTTTCACACAGCGCTCCTATATCTTCACATGAAATCGTTATGCAATCGCCATGCCGACTTCGCACGCGCACAGACACAGCACCAACGCATTGTCCCAAAACGACTTAGACGGCAACCAGACAAAATGCGGATTCGAGGGCATTTTCATCGAGGAAAAATATTCCGGTTTGGACTGAAAAAAGGGGCGGATGAATCAGTGATTGGTCGATGAGGTTTCGCTTATGATTTCCTGTTTGCCGCGAATCACCAGGCGCTGAGATTTGGCCGTTCCCGTCGTTTTATTATGACGTTCCAGCGCTTTGTCGACAAAGGCCTTGAATTCCTCGCAAAAACGTTTATTGGAAAAGCGTTCCGCCTGTCGGCGAAGATCATGGGGATTAAACGATTCGGCGCGTTCCTCGAAGGCTTCGACCGCTGACATGATACTGTCGACGTCCTGCGTATCGAAAAACATGCCGGTTTTGCCGTCGATAACGGTTTCCAGAGCGCCGCCACGGCCGTACGCGATTACCGGCGTGCCGCAGGCCTGGGCTTCCAGCGGGACAATACCGAAATCCTCCTCGGCGGCAAAAACAAAGGCTTTGGCCCGCTCAAGGTGGTCGCGGACGACGTCGTTGGGCTGAAAACCGAGCAGGGTGACATTCGGTCCGGCCTTTTGTTTGATTTTCTTAAATTCCGGACCATCGCCGATCACGATCAGTTTCTTGTCGTGCATTCGCGAGAAAGCCTCGACGATCAAATCGATACGTTTATACGGTACCATCCGGGAAACCGTGAAATAGAAATCATCTTTATTGGTCCGCACGGTAAACGCATTCACGTCGACCGGCGGATAAATCACGGCCGCATCTCGGCGATAGACTTTCTTGATTCGTCGGGCGATGAAACCGGAGTTGCCGATGAATTCATCGACGCCGAACGAGGTGCGGATATCCCACATGCGTATGTAATGTAGAACCAGCCGCGCCAGCCAGCTTTTCGGCCCCCGGGTCAGATTGGCTTCGTTCAGGTACTGGTGGGTCAAATCCCAGGCATAGCGAATCGGCGAATTGACATAGGCCACGTGCACCTGATCCGGGCCGGTGATGACTCCCTTGGCGACGGCATGGGTGGTGGAGATCACAAGATCGTACGACGACAGGTCGAATTGCTCGATAGCGATCGGCATCAACGGCAGATAACTGCGGTATTTGGCGCGGGCGAATGGAAATTTCTGCAGAAACGAGGTTGTTACCGGCTTGTTCTGGATGAAATCGCGCTGGCGCTCGGGAATGAAATCATACAACGCAAACAGGTCGGCGGAGGGATATATATTGAGAATCTGTTCGACCACGCGTTCGGCGCCGCCATACGTGACAAACCAGTCATGAACAAAGGCAATCCGCATCAGCCAGTATTTCCTCCATAATGCCCAGGACGGCATCGGCGGTACGATGCCAGTCAAACATTTCCGCCCGTCGATAACCGAGTTCAATTAGACTATTTCGCAACTCGTTATCAACTAAAATCCTGTGCATTTTATCGGCAATATCGCTGATATCATAAGGATCGCAATACAGCGCGGCGTCGCCGCATATCTCCGGCAACGATCCGGCGCGCGAGACCAAACACGGACATCCCTGTGTCATCGCCTCCAGCGGCGGCAGGCCGAATCCTTCATACAATGACGGCAGAAGCAGTGCCGAAGCCCGCCGATAACACTCAACCAGTTCGTCATCGTCGATCCAGCCGGTGAATTCAATCCATCGGCCCCAATCGGAATCGGCGATTTCCTCGCACAGGCCGGGGATACCGGTGATGAATTTGTTCGCCTCGCCGACGATTTTCAGCGGAATCTTGATTTTTGCATGTATCAGCTTGTAGGCATCGATCATGCGGCGGATATTCTTATGGGGTTTGACATTGCCGACATAGAGCAAATACCGGCGGTCGACCTGCTCCGCACGATGTTCCGGAAGATCAACGCCCAGATAAACCACGCGGACTTTGTCAGTTTGTGGAAGGTTATATTTTGTCATCTCGTCTTTCGTAAACTGCGAATCGGTCATGACCAGTCTAGACTTGTTCAGCGCCGATGACATCATCAAACGTGCATACGCCGAGCGGAACAACGTTTTGTCCGTGTTTTCCCCGGCGAGGTGAAAGACGTCATGAATCGTAACCAACAAGGGACCACGGTACAACAGCGGAATAACATAATGCGGAGAAAAGAACAAATCGCATCGGGGGATTTTGCCGAGCAGGGTGTACTGCTCGGCGATACTGTATACACTCGCGCGGCAGTCAATCAGATGAACATTGTCTGATTCCGCCCAGGATTCCCGTTGAAGGTCGCTTTTATCGCCAAGGACATGCCAGACGAACTCAGGCTTGGCGGAGATCATCACGGGCAGGATATGACGAAGATATGATCCGATTCCCGAAGCACGCATCATGCGCGCATCAACGGTGATTTCCGGCATCCCGAATCTCTCCCCCGGATTTCGATATCATATCGGTATTCGCCGCGTACAACATCGCCAGCGCCAAAAACCAGCTTTCCCATTTCCAGTTGGCCTGAAACATATTGGCCAATAGCAATCCCAGAAAAGCCGCAATTCCCAGTATTCCGAACCGTCGGCTTTTTTTCCACACCAGCCATAACCACCAGATCAGAAGCGCCGTCCCGACCAGGCCATATTCCACCAGCCACTCCACCGGAGTCACCTGCGGTGTAACGGTTTCGGGAAAGGCGCCGGTCTGTGCGACATAGCGGCCATAGCGTCCCGGCCCCAATCCGAACGGAATGTATTCCGGATGTTGTTCCAGCAATTTTATTCCATAATACGCATGAAACAGCCGTTCGCCGCCGCTTTTGCCGTACGCGACCTCGGCGCGTAAATCGGCCGCATCGGAGATTTTCCCACCGATAACGCCCAGCAGGTAGGGAGTAATAAGAAGTAACAAAACGACACCCACGATACGGGCGGCAATCGCCTGTTTTCCGCGAAGTAGAAAAATCATGCATATTCCGACAAAGACCACCAGTCCCAGAAGCACCTGGGTCGCCAGCGAACCGATGACACCGATCAATGCGGCAATCCATCCCGCCGCCGTCCATCGGGAATGTCGGGATCGCTCCCGCATGGCCAGGGTGAACACGATCAGGGCGGACAACATATACAAACCGAACGGCGGTGACTCGTTAAACGTCCCGACAAACCGCACCACCGGAACTTCACCGAACCAAACCACCTGACTGAGCGCGTAGGTACGAACGAATTCCGCGACCGTTCCGGGAAGCGGGAGTATGGTCAGCGCACCCAGCCAGATATATATGGCGATCAATAACTGAACGATGACACCGACGGCAAGCCATTTGACCAGAAAGTCCGGCGCGCGGCGGGCGAAATGAAGACAAACCCAAAACCAGATGAAGTTCAATGCGGTGCGGATCGGCTCCCGGAATACCGCGTACACCCCCCCCTGGTCACCGCTCAGATTAAGCAGGAAGATAAATCCGAGACATCCGCTGACCAATGCGCTGAACACGATTAACACCGACATTTTGGGGTCGATCGGCGGCAGTAACAGTAAAAACAGGACAATACCGAGAACGACCGTCGGGTTGACCCAGGTCAACTCCGGCAGTCCCAGAAGGAATTTGGTGCTGTATGAAAACGGCAGGACCAGCAACGCCAGTGCGTATAAAAAACGCGGGAGTTTCATCCCCGAAGTCCTCTTACCCGACCGCGAAAAACATTCAAATGAAATCGGGCACGCTTGAAATTGGGTAATACATATAAAAACGCCGCACACAGAGGGCGAATCAATCGTATGCAGACAGTTCTTAAAGAATATTTATGCTTCCGTAATACGTACCCCATGCCTGCGCCAAAAAGCTCCGCCTGCTGGATATCTGTATCATTATACTCTTTTCGTGTATCCGGATGAATGACACACAGATGGGGATCATAGTACAATCTAGCCCCCCGCAACAACGATCTTAGCGGAAAATCCATATCCTCGGCGCATCCGAATCCGGTCTCCGCGCCAAGACCGAGTTTGGTATCGAAGCGCAGATCTCTCGTAATTGGAATCCGACGTAAAAACAGGCCGATTGATGTGGTTCGTTTCCAGATATTATACTTGGTAATATTCCCCGGCTTTCGGTGGAAATTATTCACGGAGTTGCTACTTTTTGATACTACCTTGCTATTAGAAAAACAATCACCCTTCGGATCCGGACAAAGATGTGTCATCTTGCCGTCTTTGGGTTTGACCGAGCGACCGGATATGCCGGTATAATCAGGATGTTTCTGTAACCAGTCATTAACCCACTCCAGAAGTATCGCCGGATAACAACAGTCGTCGTCCGGAAACGCCACCACGTCGCCGCATGCATGATCCAAACCGACATTGCGCGCCCGTGACAGTCCCGGCTTGGACTTCAGATGAATTATCTGAAATCCTTTGTCATAGTACGGTTCCAAAGTTTTCTTCAGATCGTTGCTCTGGTTTTGATCGACCACGATCAATTCGAAATTCCCATAACTCTGGCCACATAATGACTGCAAAAATAATTTCGGCTCCTCAAATCGGTCGAGAGTCGCCATTATCAGAGAGAATTTCAAGCCGCCTTTTTTTTCATCATCATCGTGGATTGTGTCGTTTTCGTACATGTCATCCCGATTGTCAGTCATAATATAATTTACAACATATCGAGTATATTTTGCACGGCTTTTTCACCGCTGTAGATTTTCGCGATCCGTTCGGAATCGGCCATCCTTCGCCTGACCGCTTTGATTTTCGCGTTTTGGGGAATTCCCCGCTCCGGATCGACCGGCAAAATATTCTCCGGGTCACGATCCGTAAGATAACCCTGAATCGAGAGCACCGCAAGCCCCGTCGCGAGATATTCGCCGAGTTTCACGGGACACGACACGCGATTGACAATGGTCTCATCACGAAACATCATGCCGTAATCGGCGGCGAACATATAGCCCGGGACTTCATCATGCGGGACAAAATCAAAGATAATGTGCGCCAAGACGCGGTCGTCTTCCAACCGTAACGCCTTCAGAAACGCATCTTTGTCTTTGGTCAACACCAATAGCTTATCCTGCGGGTATTTTTGCACATGCCCCGTCCACCAACGACCGAGAATATCCAGCCTTTGCCAGGGATCAACGCCGCCGACGTAGAGAAACACTCGCTCTTTCCCGATTTTCAGGCGTTTTCTGATTTCATCACGGCGTTCGGGATCAAATACAAAAGCGGAGTCATTGACAATACAGGGATTCACCCGATCGGCAGGCCGGCCGTATTTTCGCTTGAAATGCTCGGACATATCCATGCTGACGGTGGTAAACAAATCGCAATGCAACACGGCGTATTTTTCTATCGCACGGTATTCGAAATAGCGCACCGGGCCAAGCGGCTCACGCAACAACCGACCGAAAGACATTCCCATCTCCTCCACCAGAAGTCCCCGGCAATC
>CAZVNK010000052.1:0-11305 GCA_964628115.1 uncultured Ignavibacteriaceae bacterium
CGAAATCTCCCTCCCGAACACCGTGAGGGAGGGTGTTTCGACAAAATTATGACCACACGTTCCGACAGCAGAGCTGTCGGTTACCGAGAAGATAGTGACTGTGATCGTGGTCTGTCGATCCTTAGATCGACCGCGCGCGAAGCCGAATGTCGAAACTCCTTCGGAGATTTCGACCTACGTCTCGTTATGATTGAATGCTGTACTATTGCTCATCCGGGTTGACGGTCATGCGGTGAAGATCAAGCGCGCGGTCCAATTCGGCCTTGTCGACCAGCTTTTGCTCTTTGGCCAGCACTCGTACCGTCTTGCCCTCGCGGAACGCTTCCTGTGCGAGCTTGGCGGCCTTATGATACCCGATCAGCGGATTGAGCGCGGTCGCCAGCGCGGTGGATCGCTCGGCATAGTCGGCGCACACGTCCTCGTTGGCTTCCAGCCCGGCCAGGCATCGATCGTTGAACGCATTCATCCCGCCGGAAAGCGTGGTGATTTCCAGCAGGAGCGTGTACCCCACCACCGGCATCATGACATTGAGATCGAGCTGTCCCCCGTGCGCGGCGTGCATGATGGTCGTGTCGCACCCGAACACGTGCGCGCAGACCATGTTCATCATCTCCGCCATCACCGGGTTGACTTTGCCGGGCATGATCGACGAGCCGGGTTGCACCGCCGGAAGCCGAAGTTCGCGCAGGCCGACCAGCGGCCCCGAACCGAGCAGACGGATATCATCGGCGATCTTTTTCATGTCGGTCGCCAGCACCCGCAAGGCGCCGGAGAACTCGATCACCGCGTCGCACCCGGGCAGCGCCGCGAACATGTTCGCCGGAGTGCGGAAACTCCGCCCGGTGATCGCGTTGATATGTTCGATCACGTACTCACGGTATCGCGGCGGGGTGTTCAGACCGGTGCCGACCGCCGATCCGCCGACCGCGAGTTCCTGAAGGGAATCCAGCGCATGAACAATCCGACGCTCGGCGTTTTTCATCATCTGCACGTATGCCGAAAACTCCTGTCCCAGCCTGATCGGCACGGCATCCTGAAGATGCGTCCGCCCGCATTTGATGACATGATCAAACGCTTCGGCTTTTGTCTGCAGGGTCGCGCGCATTGCAGTCACCGCGGGAAGCAGTTTGTCATACGCGTCGACCACTCCGGAAATATGAATCGCGGTATGAATCGTATCGTTGGTGGACTGCCCCATATTGACATGATCGTTGGGATGCACGAATGCGTACTCGCCGAGCCTGCCGCCGAGGATTTCATTGGCGCGGTTGGCGATCACTTCGTTGACGTTCATGTTCTGCGACGTGCCCGCGCCCGCCTGGAATACATCGAGCACGAACTGATCGGCGAATGCACCGTCCATGACCTCTTCGGATGCCGTCACGATCGCATCGCCGAGCTTTTGGTCCAGCACTCCGGCGGTCATATTGGCTTTGGCGGCGGCGCGTTTGATTATTGCCTGCGCCCGGACAAATTCCGGCTGAAAGCATATGCCGCTGACTTTGAAATTATCCACCGCGCGCTGAGTCTGCGCCCCGTAGTAAGCGTCCTTCGGAACTCCGACCTCGCCGAGCGTATCTATTTCCATGCGAAAATCCATCATATTACCTCCACATCTTTTCGCAATAATAACACCGTCCGGCGTCAAGAGTTCACGATATCGAAATTGAAAATGGTACAGAAATACCCGTCCGCCGGGACGTCACCGGGGCAGTCGTCTCCCCGTCCTGACCATTCCAGCGTATCAGGAAAAAGTCGTCATGTCAACTATTTTTGGGCGGAGAAATCTCCGCCAAGGAATTCACTACAGTTGTGCGAGAAGCTCGCCCGGAATCTGCGACAGCGGTAAAACCTTGTCGATTCCTCCCAGTTTGATCGCCTCCTTGGGCATTCCGAAAACGACACAGCTTTCCTCATCCTGAGCGATGGTGTAGGCGCCGTTCTGCTTCATTTCGAGCATTCCCTGCGCGCCGTCGGCCCCCATACCGGTCAGGATGGCCCCCACCGCGTTGCGTCCGGCGTATTTGGCAACCGATCGGAACAGCACTTCCACCGAGGGACGATGCCGATTGACCAGCGGTCCCTGTTTGACCGTTACGTAGTACTGCGCGCCGGAACGGTTGAGCATCATGTGATAATTCCCCGGAGCGATCAGCACCCGTCCGGGTACCACCCGGTCGCCGTCGCGCGCCTCGGTGATTTCCATCTCACACTGCCCGTTCAACCGATCCGCGAAGGACCGCGTGAAATTTTCCGGCATGTGCTGAACGATCACGATTCCGGCGGTGTTGCCGGGAAGCACCTCGAGCAATTCCGCCAGGGCTTTGGTACCACCGGTCGAGGCTCCGATGGCGATCACCTTGTTGGTGGTTTTGGTCAGCGACAACCGCGTCGGTTTCGACACGGCTCCCGTCGGCGCGGATTTCAGCAGTTTGACCTGGGCGGCCGCTTTGACTTTTTCGATCAATTCCACCGACATATCGCCGACGCTGTATGATGCGCCCGGTTTGCACATCACTTCCACCGCGCCGGCATCGAGCGCTTCCATCGCCAGCTCGCCGCCCTTGGGCGTCAGCGAGGAAACCACGATGGTCGGCACCGGGTAATGCGCCATCAGTTTGCGCAGGAACGTGATACCGTCCATCTTCGGCATTTCCACGTCAAGCGTGATCACGTCAGGTTTGAGACTGACTATCTTGTCCCGGGCGATAAACGGATCCGGCGCCGTCCCGATCACCTCAATATCGGGATCGCGGGTCAGTTCGGCCGAGAAAATTTTGCGGACGATTGCGGAATCGTCAACTACCAGAACTTTGATGCTCATGTTCCTTCACCGTCGGATTTAGAAGCGCCACGATCGGGTAGTCATCCGCTACCGAAAGGGCGTATTCGTTCTGTTCAATCAATGCGAACAGCTCTTCCCGACTGATCTCTCTCACGTTGGGAGGAGTCAGGTCAAAAAGGGCCTTGTCGCCATATAGTTCGGTCAGCAACTGCCCGACTATAATGTTCAGGATTTCCTTGGCGGCGTCAAAATGCTTTTCGGTGGAGACGTCGATTTCCTCATCCTCACCGAGCAGATTGGCGGCCAACTCCAGGCTCATTTCCACCGGCAATATCAATACCACGTTTCCTTTACGATCGCCGGAAAAGAGCAATGACGCCGACAGAAACTCCCGCGCTTCAAAAGAGATCCCGTCCGAAAGATTTCCCGGCTCGGGAAACAGAAACGCGGTTTGTTCCAAAACGCGACAGACGACGTCGTTCAGTAAGGTTTTCCATTCAGCTTCCATTGGCGGCGACTCCCAATACCTTGTTAATTAACTCCCCGACGGATTCCGGTGTGAACGGTTTCCGCAGGTATTCACGAACCCCCTTGCGTTTCAACTCATCGATCCGGGTGGAACTACCGTCGGTTGAAATCACGATAATCGGAATGGTACTCAGCGTGGTATCCTTCGACATGGCATCGACCAGTTCGACACCACTCATCTCCGGCATGTTCAAATCAGACATAACGAGATCAATCGAAGTTTCCTTGAGACGGTCCAGCGCCTGCCGGCCGTTTTCGGCTTCATAAATCTCGTCAATGTCGAGTTTGGCCAAACTCAATGTTTTCTTGATTATGGCACGGATCGTTTTCGAATCATCGACGATAAGAATATTAAACGCCATTGTAATCACCTCCTCGTCTCGGCATGGGCCGGCAGCGTTTCTTCCAACATTCCTTCGATTTCCTCCAGCGAGGACAGCAGTTGACTGACAGCCAGTTCCAGTATCGAACCGGTGGCATTGAGTCGGACAATGGCTTCCTTGCTGGGACGGTAATACATGCCGTCCCGCCCGATACCGATGCCCTCCATCAGGCTCAGCGCGTCGGCGATATGCACGACGTCCATGGCGGGGGTAATCTCCGGAGCGGCATCAGGATTATGGTGCCACCGGATACATTCTACTATTTGCGGCGGAAAATTCCAATGGTCCGCGATCATTGCCCCCACTTCCGCGTGATCAACGCCCAGAACTTCTATCTCGGCTTCTTCAAAAGTCATTTTTTTCTCGGTAACCAGATTCTCGATTTCTTCGATGGCTTCCCCGACGAACTCCTGAGTGGCGATTTTCCCGATGTCGTGCACCAGGGCGGCGGTGAAAATCAGACCGGCGTCCTTGATATTCAACAGTGTCGACAGTGCTTCCGCCAATACGACGGTCGCGACGGAATGCCGCCAGAAATCCTGGCCGTTCTGTTCATACCCGTCCGCGGGCCGATTGATATTGGAATAAATCAACGACGACACGGCAATTTGATAAATCCATTTGGTACCGAGACGGAACGACGCTTCGGTCAGAGACGTTACCGGTTTGTTAAATCCCAAATACGAGGAATTGGCGGCTTTTAATATATTGGCGGTGAGTGCCGGATCATGCCGCACGACTTCGCCGATAGCACTGACACCCGATTCCTGCTCGTGCAACACCTTCATCAGACGATGTACGATCACCGGGATGGTCGGAAACGACGACATTCTGGCTATGATTTGTTCTTTTGTGTTCATAACTCGATCACTCCCCGCGAGGACTTAACCGTAACCAAACCGGATTCCATCTCCAGGCGCATTGTACGCGACAAGTCCTCACCCACGTCCTCGCCGCTGATAAGGATATTGTTTTTCCACAAAATTTTTCTCAGTACCAGATAGTTGCGCTCCCCGATATTGAACACCTTGCCCTGGTCCATGAGTTTCGCTCCGCCGGCGACTTTGATAATCAGGCGGTCCTTGGCCGCCCCCATCGCGAACACCTTCCGCAATAACGTGGGGATGCCGGTGTCGGCAAACATGCCCGGTTTGAGTTTCGCTTTGTCCGGGGCGATTTTCGACAGCGGTAACATGAAATGTATCATGCCGCCGATCCGAATTTGCGGATCATAGACCGTCATCCCGATGCAGGACCCCAGCGAGTGCGTCACCAAAACCTCATCAGGTCGCTTTGACACATATATGTCGGAAATGCCTATCGTTGCCATTAACATTTTGTTATTTCTTTCGATATACGGACGGTTTCAGACAATCAAAGCCATGCGCCATGCTGGTAATGCTTTCAGCGTGACCGACCATCAAATACCCCCCCGGTTTGAGTAGTCGATGAAATTCCCCAAGTAATCTGGCTCGAACCTGCTTGTCAAAATATATCATAACGTTGCGACAGAAAATCATGTCAAGCGGCGTCTTGATCGGATACGGCGTCGTCGACAAATTGAGCTGTCGAAACAGAATCATATCCCGAAGGACGCGGTTAACCGAATATATCAAGCTACCGTTTTCCTTGCGATGCGTGAAATATCGATGAAGCAGTGCCTTGGGAACGGGTTGCACCTTGTCGGCGGTGTACTCACCCCGCAGACAGAGCTCCAAAACCTGCGTATTGATATCCGTCGCCAGAATACGCGAATTGACCGAATGCGATCCGACCGCCTCGAGAATTTCGATGGCGAGCGTGTACGGCTCCTCACCGGTCGACGCCGCCGCCGACCAGAATCGAAAATGGTTCTGTCCTCTGGCCATCCAGCTACGGATGATCTCGCGCAGGTAATCGAAATGCACCGATTCCCGGTAGAAACTCGTCACGTTGGTCGAAATGGCGTCGACCAGATGCTGAATTTCTTCGGCGCCTCCGCGCCTGGTCAGATATTCGAGGTACGCCTCGTAATCATTCAGTTTGAGCGCCCGAATGCGCTTGGCAACCCTGGCCCGCACCAGTGCGAGTTTATTATCGCCAAGAGAAATGCCGCATTGATCGTAGACAATTCTCCGTAATCGGTCGAACGTGGCGGGACTCATCCCCCCGACCGTAACGTCCTGCACAGTGGTATTGTTTTGCCCCATATATTCTATCTCATGATAATCGACAACCCCTAGGCGGGCGTCAGGTGTTTTTCCAGTTTGGATTGAATGTCTTTGGGGCTGAACGGCTTGACCATATAATCATTGGCGCCGGATTTGATCGCCTCCAGGACTTTCTCCTTCTCGCCTTCTGTCGTCACCATAACGATCGGAGTCTTGCATCCGTTGGCACGGATTTTCTTGACGGCTTCAAGTCCGGTCATGGTGGGCATGTTCCAATCCATCAATACCAAACCGATGGAATCGTCACCCTGCACCATGTCCACCGCTTCCTGTCCGTTGGTGGCTTCGACAATTTCATTCATGCCCACTTTCTTAAGCGCACCGGTAAGAATTTTACGCATGATCTGAGAGTCATCGACTATTAGCACACGCATTGACACCCTCCTTTTTTGGGACAACGGCCGGCTTGAAACTGATCATAAGATTGAACTCCCCCAGATCACAAACAAACGGCAGGGAAAGCCAAACCGCATTGTTGAGGTTGTTCAATCGACAGAGGCTCCCACGCAAGACACTCGGCAGACTGAGTGCGATTTTGTGTCCTTCAAGCTTGGTCTTTGCCGAACCGGCAATAATATTAACCAACTCGCCCACGCCGTCGATTATCGATGAATCCACCCCTTTGAATTCTGTGCCGATCATGGTCCCGACCACGCGTAGCGCGGTGGTAACCGGAAAGCGAATGGCGACGATTCCCTGGGCGGTTCCGGATAAACCGATCAGCCCGATAATGTCGGCCGTATTCTGTGATTCCGGTTCGTTGTCAACACTTGGCTCACCGGTGGTGACCGAACATCCGAGCATATTCTCGAAGGTTTCACTTACCGCTTCGAGAAAGGGATTGATATTCTCGGCTTTCATTCATTACTCCATAGTTGTATCGGTTTCCGAGCTCAGCGCAATTTCCTGGGTAACGGGATCCAGATGCGCCATTAACGGTCCCTGCAAAGCATGCTCCACGACATATTGTGAATCACAAACCCGAAGGACAACGCCGGGATATATAATTCCCCGTATATGAATCTCCGCGCCACGATTGGAGACCAGTTGTTTTCTTATTTCCTTGCATTCCTGTTCCAGTTCCGCAATGCCTTCCTCGGCCTCCGTAATACGGAATCCCATTTCGGTCAGGCCTTCTTTCTGTCCCGCATTAAGCACCTGCATCTGGGTGGTAAGCCGTTTGTGTACCGGGCGCAATTTCTTGACAATGGCCTGCAGTTGTTCGATTTGCGCACTGGATTGCTTCAGCTTTTTAATCTGGGTATAATCGATACCGGCCACCAGCTTGGTTTTGACCGTCCCCTTGGAACCGACTTCGTTGACCGTAATACCCTTTGCCGCAATAATTTCGCCGCCAACGATTCGTCCTTCGTTACAGGTCACCTCGCCTCGGGATTTGATTTGTGACTGAAATATTTCGCGATTGGCGATGATATCTCCTTCACATTCGATATTGGCATTCAGAATATACTTGGCGGCAATATTACCCGTTACCTTGATGGTTTTCGCCGGGTTTTCATTTATGCCGTCCGCGGCCACCAGATTGCCGCCGCAGAGAATGTCGGCCGATTGTACGACTCCCTTGATTTCGACATTGCCGGTCGCCTCGATCTTGAATTCCGACTCGACATCGCCGTCGACAATCACCTGTCCTTTGTGCATGACATTGCCGGAATTGACACCGACACCGTCCCGAACGTATAAGACTTCATCAATGTCCAGGGTTGACCCGGTCAATTTAACCCGTCCGGCCACTTTGGAGCGATAACCACTGTCCTCCGGATTCCAGACGACATTGACTCCCGCCCGCAGGTTGACATCGTGCACCCGGGGAACGCTGATGGTCTTGCCGTATACGTCCCTGCCATCCTTGCCGGGAATCGCTTTATGCACCACGACCAGCAGTTGATTTTCATCGACCGCCGGATTGTTCGCCTTCTGGCGGAAATCAATGCGCTTGGTTTCAGGATCGATGTAATACCCCTCCGTGAAATAATCACCGGTCCATTCCAATCGGCCGTCGGTCGGCATCACCGACCAGACACCCTCGACAATCGGCAGATCAACCACGTTGCCCTCGGCCTTGGCCAGCATTGCACTGAGATCATCGGCACTCGGCAAAGGCGTAATCCCCATCTTGCCCAGCAATCCCAGAATCTCCCTGGCGGCGTTGCTATCCGCGGCCGCCGAGGCATCACAATCTAACAGAACACGCATTTTGTCCGTGCTCACTTTCAACAGGTAACGCGAATCGGTCTGCGTCGCATGTGTTTCGCTGGCTGGTTCCGCCATAACTGCCCTTTCCCGGGTTGGCGGCTGAGTCCGCCACAACCGGAGACGTCCGCGTCAACACGCGGTTAATCAATTATCTCAATTCACTCACCCGATGTTCAATACTCATGAATTGGACGTTGCCGATGTCGCAATTGGCGCCGAGTCTTCCATTTGCGTGACACAGTCACCGTCTGCGGTCTCGTCACCGCAGGATTCGATTACGGCACAGGCCCGTATATCTCCATCGGTAAAAATCTCCTCGGCATCGAGGAGTATTTTGATCGCATTTTCGATTTTGGCGATTCCCATAATAAAACGGGTATCGACCTGACTCCCAAAATGCGGCGCCGGCTCAATCTGACTCTGACCGATATCCAGCACCTCCGATACGGAATCCACGAGCATTCCCATCAGAACCGGACGGTCATCGATTCGTACGGATAAAACAATGATACAGGTTTCATCGGTATCATCGACATGATCCATACCGAACCGTGTCCTGATATCCACCACCGGAATTACGGTACTCCGGAGATTGATAATTCCTCGGATGTCGCGAGTCAGGCGCGGTATTTCGGTAATCGGTATCATCCCGATAATTTCGCGCACTTTAAGAATTTCAATCCCATACTCGTCCGACGCCAGACGAAACGTCAAAAACTTCCCCCCCTGACATCGCAAATCCGGATGCACTTCGCCGGCATTACCGATCGGTTGCGGTATATTCGGCATACAAACCTTCCTCGTTTTATCTTTTCCCCACAATTGGAGAAAAGAACAGCCTATTCCACACCGAGATTGGCCGCCAGGGCCAGATCACCCTCGGTTAATACCTGATCGATATCAAGAAGGATTTTGACCTCTTCCTTGATCTTGCCGATTCCCAGAATAAAACGGGTGTCAATACCTGACCCGAAAGTCGGGGTATCCTCAATCTGTTCTTCTTTGATATCCAGCACTTCGGATACGGCGTCCACCCGGATTCCCATCGAAACGGCCCCATCGCCGGAAGCCACTTCAACCACGATAATACAGGTTTCATTGGTATCCTCGGTAACCTCCATCTCGAATTTCGCCCGTAGATCGACGACCGGAATCACTCTTCCGCGAAGATTGATCACGCCGCGAATGTAGTGCGGTGTGCGCGGAACCTGGGTGATGTCCATCATACCGATGATTTCACGGACCTTGAGAATCTCAAGACCGTACTCTTCAGCCGCCAGACGAAAGGTCAGATACTTACCGGCCCGGCTGGCCGCCGAAACCACTTCCGTTTCGGCCGTTGCGACCATGGTTTCAGTAGCATTATCCATCGTATAGTCCTCTCATAATATGTGACATGTACGTATATCCTTTGATATGCGGCCCCCTATTCCGAAACGGTGGCCAGCAACTCCTCATTCGTTTTTTCCGCCTCCGGCTCCGTGGTCTCAATGGATTCGCCGGTCGGTTGTGCTTGTTCTTTATTCGTCCGATTGGCGCACAGCTCTTCTTTTAACGAGTGTGCCAGATTAACCACGCCGCCGACGTCGACAATCAAGCCGATCGTTCCATCGGAAAGGATGGCGCCGCCGGATATCCATTTTTGTCCCTGGAACATGCCCCCGAGACTTTTAATGACCGTCTGTTGCTGGCCAAGAAGTTTGTTGACCACCAAACCGATCATACGCTCACTGTCCTCCACCACTACCACCGTGTTTTCCCCCGCATCCAAAGGCTCGGACTTCAACCCGAACAACTGATTGATCCTTACCAGCGGAATCAGTTTACCGCGCAGATTTATCATTTCATCGCTGTCGGCAACGGTCTTGACCATATCCGGGGTTAAAACCAATGATTCCACGATGGACAACGTGGGAATGATATATTTTTCATCTTCAACGCTGACCAGCATACCGTCGATAATCGCAAGCGTCAGCGGCAGTTTCATCGTGAATTTCGTGCCCTTTCCAGCGGCGGATTCGATATCCAGGTGACCTCGCATACTTTCGAGATTCTTTTTCACGACGTCCATTCCGACCCCGCGACCGGAGATGTCGGTAATGCGTTTGGCGGTGGAAAAACCGGGATGAAAGATCAGATTGAAAATTTCCTTGTCGGTCATCTCCCGGTTGCCGTCAATCAATCCCTTTTCGCGGGCCTTGACAAGGATCAATTCCTTGTCCAGTCCCTTTCCGTCGTCTTCAATTTCAAAATGGATATTGCCGCCCTTATGAAACGCGCGTAACCAGACTTTGCCTACCGCGGGCTTGCCGGTGGTGGCGCGTTCGTCGGTCGATTCAATACCATGATCGACCGAATTGCGAATCATATGCATCAACGGATCACCGATCTGTTCGATGATACTGCGATCGACCTCGGTGTCCTCACCGGTCATAATCAGATCGACGTCCTTGCCGGACTTCTTGGTAAGGTCTCTGACGGCGCGGGCCAGTTTCTGAAAAGTCGGTTTGACCGGCACCAGCCGCATGGCCATACCCATCTCCTGCAATTCACGCGTGATTTTATTCAAATGGGTGATATTGCGCGACACTTTGGATGAGGCAATCGACAGAATCTCGCTGTCATGCCCGACCATGGATTCGGCAATCACCAGTTCACCGATCGTATCGACCAGTCGATCGAGGCGCTCGGTATCGATTTTCACCACTTCCTTGAGGGCCTTGCCACCGGTTTCCTTGCGAGCCGTTTTCTGGTCCCGCAAAGCATGGGCGATTTTCTTGGATTCCACCAAGCCCTGTTTAATCAATGTCTCACCGAGTTTTTCATCGGGTTCGGAGCGATTGGCGAGTGCGCGGTCTATTTGCTCCTGAGTGATGGTTTTCCTGGAAACCAGAATATCTCCGACCCGTTGATCGGGTGTCACCGGTTTGACGTCATCCGGATTGGCCACCAAACGCTTGACGTTATGCAAGGTATGAATCATCACTTCGGAACCGTCGAACGGCTTACCCGTCGTCAGAGCCTGTTCCAGCCCGTCAAACAACTTGCGCAGTGCATCCACGGCGTCAAATGTGGTATCGGCAACGACGCCTTCGATGGCAACCGTCCCCTTGCGGCCCAGATCAAGCAGGGTTTCCGATTCATGCGCCAGCCACACCAGATGCGTCAAATCGAACATGGCA
>CAZVNK010000053.1:0-10980 GCA_964628115.1 uncultured Ignavibacteriaceae bacterium
AAAATGATGTCGCGGTGCAAACTCTGTTTCAGGGGCGACAGCCCGTTTTCCGAGAGGCGTTTTAATTTCTGCATTTGGTACCGGTGCGAGGCGCGGCAGATTGGAATCTCGGAGAACTCGGAATCCAAACCCAGATACCCCTTGGCACAGGGGCTTCCCGGACGACCGTCGCGAATGCGCTGTCTGCGGACGATTTCACTGGCGGACGTGCGCAGAGTCCAGAAGGGAATCCCCAGAGGCGAACTGCCGCTGAGAATAACGTCTCGTTCGCCCGCTTCGGATAGCTTTTTCAAATGAACCGGGTCGACATTGGTCACTTCGGGGACAAGCAGAAACGGCGTGCCCCATCCGACACCGGCAACATGGTAATGAGTCAGCAGGAAATCATGTTCTTCGGGAACCCCGACTCCTCCCTGCACCGTTATCGCAACATCGCGGGGAAACGTCACGTCATCCCGCCCCGCCGCCGCAACGGATTTACGGCAGGCCTGTTGCATTTTGTCGACCAACTCGCCACGTTTCGAACAAAACTCGTCGAGAATCGGACCCATCAACAGACCCCGAGTCGGGAAAGCATGACCGCCGCAGTTCAACCCGGATTCGACGCGATATTCGGACACCCAGATACCCCGTTTGGCCAGATACGTTCCCTGTATCGATGCCGAACGGAAATCACTGACTTTCAACACGACCTTCTTTTTGATCATCCCCTGCGCATCGGGGAAAAAATCATCGAAGTGCGCCATATATCCATAGAGACGGCGGTTGATTCCCGCCGACAGGACTATTGACGAACGCAGGGTGCTGTTGGCGTATCCCCGCCATCCGGACACCGCCAGCGCGTATTCCGGCGGCAGGGGACTTCCGTCGCGATACGAGTCGCGGTCGAGCGCGGTCATGATATTGACATCGATACTGCCGGGACGTATCTGCTGACGAAGTTCATTCTGCTGGCGGACTTTATCTTCCGGATCGGCCGGCGCCATCATACGTTTATATGCCTGCCGGAGAACACAATCCGGGAGTAGTTCGAAATAACGGACAATATCGCTGTCCGGCTCGAACGACTCGGCCCGAAGACGTTGCACCTGTTCGGCCACCAACCGGTCCAGAAGATTCAGATAAACCGTAATCCGTTTCGCTCGGTGATCCTCCTCCCGAGTCGAAATCTCTTCATAGGGCAGATTGTTTCGTTCGCAGTGAAAACGGCGCATCTGTTCGATCAGGATATCATCGCCGATGGATACCACCGAGTCAATACCGAATCTGGCAACATGAAGCGGGGTGTCGATCGTGAAACCGGTCCCCATCACGGGGATATAAAACGTATGCGGTTTGTCGCCGGAAAGCGGCAGTTTATTTTGAAAAGTATGACATTCCGGCATGGGATTACCTCTTTCTCAAGCCTTCGATCATCATGTTTACCATCGTGTCGACGTATTTGGACAGGGACACGTTGAATCCGTCGATGGCCCAGGGGAATTCGATCGATTTCAACGACATGACCATGATATGCGCGGTCAGATTTACATTAGCGACAAACAGCTCTCCGCTTTTTACCCCATGTCGCAGAATCTTCCTGACGATTTCTTTCTCATTTTCGATCAGGCGATTGCGGGCTTCCTCGACGTGGGGCCAGTATTCACCCCAGTTTTTCTGTGTAACGCTATAAACCACGATTAGTTCATTCAATCTTTCCATCTTGGTCAGCAAATGGGCACGAAATTTATTCACCACTCCGGTTTCCTTTGCGATGGCGGATCGTATTAACTCCAGAAGTTGCTGGGATTCCATTTCAACCACGTCATCGAAAATTTCGGCCTTATTTCGATAATACTTGTAAACGGTCGCCTTGGAAACGTGAGCCTCCCGCGCGATATCATCGGTCGTCGTCTTTTTCAATCCGTATTGCGAGAACATGGTGCGCGCCGCCTGTGCAATAAGCTGTTGCTTGTCCAAAGTTTCGACTCCCGAAAGTAAACGTTTTATACATTATACGTTTTTTCGTTCAGTCCGCAACGTTTTTCTCATTTTTTTTCAATAATCTTCAAAATCGCCACCGGGACACGCGGCAACGGCCTATTCTGTAATATTTAACTCTTTCGCTCAACTTATCAAATGAGTTTTATTTCACCTAATATTTTATAAGGAGGAATATGTGTCAACACTGAAAAAAACGTGGGCTATAACCATACTTTCTTTGGGATTCGCAGTCTCCTTTATGTTTTCCCCCCTTTCCGCTACAACGGCAGACGAGAATCAAATGGCGCAGGTCTGTCATAACTGGTTGCATTACTTTGTGCAATCCGAAGGATCATGGGCGGGATCGACGACTCCTCAAGTGATTGCCAAAGAGGACATTGTCGTCGACGGAAAGCTTTTGGGGCAATGCTTTTCCATCGCGCCCGACGGGTATATCGTGGTTCCGGTTCTCAGGGAATTATCCCCCGTCAAGGCCTTTTCGGAATCCGGCCGTCTTGATTTCGATGATATCGCGGGGCTTGATGCGATGATCCGAGATGATTTGAAAGGACATACCGATGATTTTGTCGCGCACTACGGCGACATGAGCGCCGCGGTCGATAACAAAGCCGACGATACCTTTGCGGCCGGAATACAGACCGCCTGGGATCGTTTTTCACTGAATGACAGTCAGTTTGATGCCTATCTAATATCCAAGGGCGATACGAAACCGGAAGAAGTCGGCCCGCTGTTGACTACCGCCTGGAGTCAAACCGCACCGTATAACAATTACTGCCCGCCGGGCGATGGCGCCACCTGTGTGGTGTGGTGTCTGGCGACGGCGTTGGCGCAGATACTGAATTATCACCAATGGCCTCCGGCCGGATTCGGGCATCATCTCTACTGGTGGGACGGGGACAACTCCTGTGACGGAATAACTCCCGGTCAGTCCGTGTATGCCAATTTTTCGGATCGGTTGCATTACGGCGAGACAATTCATGATGTCGCCGAATTAAGCTACGAGTGCGGGGTCCCATCCAGCGTGGATTACGGTGTGTGTTACTCGATCGGGTATCCCGATCCGATCATGAGTTTTCTTCCCGCCCATTTCGGTTATAACGATCCCATCGTAAAATTACAGCGTAACAATTTTGCGGCGTTCGAATGGTTTTCGATCATTCAGGAAGAGATCAATAACGATCGACCGATTCATTATTTTATCTATAATCATGCCATTGCCGCCGACGGCTGGCGCACCGATAATACGCTGATGTTTTATCACATGAATTACGGCTGGGGCGGCGGCAACAACGGCTGGTACGCGGTGGACGGATTGTTCTGCAACTGGGCCGGATGTGATCCGCAAAGAGAATATATGTATGCCAACATCTCCCCCGATCGCGAATTCATGTTCTATGCCGACACCATTATCGGCGTCGCTCCGCTGGAAATTCATTTCACGTCAAGTTCCGATCGTACCGTGGAAAAATGGTCATGGGAATTCGGCGACGGCGGTTTATCCGAGGCGGAAAATCCGGTACATATCTATGACACCGCCGGTATTTACGACGTTTCTTTCACCATGGACTACGGCAATGATGAAACGCGCGCCGCTACTCGCGAAAGCTATATTTACGCTTTGGCCGATTCTCTGCGGATTGCCGACGTGGTCGGCACTGCCGGAGAGACGATTGAAGTGGCGATTTTCGCGCGTAACGATGCCCCATTAGGGCAAATTACCCTGCCGGTGCAATACGGAGGAACGTTGTCACTCACGCTTGATTCGCTTTCAATGGCCGGATGCCGAACCGAGAATTTCGACGCGGTTTATCAAAGCCATTATGATCCGGTCAATAAAAGAGCGACGTATATCATGAAGGCTTATAACGGCGGATATTATAATCCCCAACCCTGGTTGATGCCGGGATCGGGGGAAATTGCGCGACTATATTTCACGATATCGCCGTTGGGTACCGCGACGCAAGAAGCCACGATCACGGTCGGTGATTACATGACGTATGCCCTGACATTCCACGGGGATATCTACGGATTCAAACATCCCTATCAACCCGTGGTCGAGGCGGGAACGGTCATAATCGACCTGACCTGCGGTGATCCCAACGATGATAACGCAATCAATTTGCTGGATATTCTCTATCTGATCGACTTTATCTACGGCGAGGGTGATCCGCCGCAACCGGCAACGTCCGGGGATGTCAATGCCGACGGCGCAACCAATCTGCTGGATTTACTTTATCTGATCGACTTTCTGTACGGCACGCCACCGGGACCGGAGCCGAACTGCTTGTAAGATTTGCTACCATCATACCATGACAAGGGCGGGACCATCGATATCCGCCCTTTTTATTTGAAGTCAAAACGAAATACTATCGCCGGATATTCAACATCGACTCCGCACCTTCTGCGAACACCGGATTTACGGGCTTTTCGCTTGACAATTCAGCCATCGCATAACACCTTACATTTAAAATACTGACCTTTGACATAATGGGGATTTCCGTCATCGACCGGCCCAAACCGAACGGCGGTGGGAGATTCCCTTTCATCTTTGTTGAGGACACATGAGCGGCACTAATAAAGGCATCGCATCGCATCTGCCGTCCGACATCAAGCCCGGTGATTTCCGCCTGCTGGAGAATCAAATTCTCGAATATGCCCACACCGGTGTCCCGCGTACTCCGTTTTTGCAGAAAACGGCGTTGATGTTGCTGTCGTTTTCATCCTGCGACGCGGTGCGCCTGATCCTGCTGGAACGTGGCCAGCGTTTTTGTTGCCTGGCGTCGAGTAATTCGGCCATCCCTTTTCGTCATGACATCAGCCTCGCACCGACCGGACACCCCGGCAATCCCATCTGGTGCGAACATGACAACGAAGACCTGGAGCAGTTTTGCCGGAAAATCATCAAGCACGATGTGGATTTCTCGCAACCGTACCATACCCAAAACGGCAGTTTTTGGTCGGGGGATATCGCCCGACTCGGTTTGCCGGCCCTGACGCCTGCGGAGAACGGAGATTCACTCTGTATCAGTATTGACGGATCGGTTCGTACTCTGGCGTTGATTCCGATCATGGCGGCCAGAGATCGTATCGGACTGCTGACGCTGGAGAGTGAACACAAAGATTTCCTGTCCGAAACGCAGGTCGAATCGTACGAACATCTGGCGCACACTCTGGGCATTGCGTTCATGCATCGGCGATTGCACGTCGCTCTGCGCGAGCGGGTCAAGGAGTTGACCTGTCTGTATGGAATCGCCAAGCTGGTGGCGCATCCGGGGATATCTCTCGAAGAGCTTTTACAAAAAACGGTCGAATTGCTTCCGCCGGCCTGGCTGTACCCGGATATCGCATCGGCCCAAATCGTGGTCGACCGTCGTCCGTATCGCACCGCCAATTATCAAAAAGGCGTCCAGAATCTGCGCAGTGACATTTTTATCGGGGGGAAAAAACGCGGCTACGTGGAAATCGGCTATCGTGAGATTCGGCCGCAACTCGATGACGGCCCGTTTCTTATCGAGGAACGCAACCTGATCGACACAATCAGCCGTGAAATCGCCGTCATTATCGAACAGACCCAGGTCGAACGCGAAAAACAGCAACTGCAGGATCAACTTCGTCACGCCGATCGTCTGGCCACCATCGGCCAACTGGCGGCAAGCGTAACTCATGAACTCAACGAACCGCTGGTGAACATTCTCGGATTCGCGCAACTGGCCGTCAAGGAACCCAACATGCCGGAACAGGCCCGACAGGACACCAATAAAATCATCAACGCCGCATTGCATGCCCGCGAAGTTATCAAGAAACTGCTGATCTTCGCCCGCGACACCACCGCCGCCAAAACCCCGATGAATCTCAATGATCTGGTCGAGGACGGATTGTTCTTTCTGGAATCGCGGTGTAGCAAAAGCGGAATCGAACTGGTGCGTAACCTTGCCGAAAACATGCCGGACATTATCGCCGATCATTCCCAACTGCTTCAGGTGCTGACCAACCTGGTCGTCAATTCCGTTCATGCCATGCCGGAGGGCGGGACATTGACCCTGCATACCGCGTTCGACGAACAGGAGGTTTTGCTTATCGTCGAGGATACCGGCACCGGCATGACCAGGGAAGTCATGAAGAAAATTTTCAGCCCGTTTTTCACCACCAAGGATCTCGATCAGGGAACGGGTCTGGGCTTGTCGGTGGTCATGGGTATTATCAATTCGCACGGCGGTAAAATCGACGTGGAAAGCAAGGTCGGAAGCGGCACCAGGGTAACCATTCATCTGCCGCTGGAAACGGCCGGCGACGATGAGGAGAACGGCAATGGCTGACAAGGAATCCCGGCGACGCATTCTGCTGGTCGATGACGCCCCGGATACGCTGGAGGTACTTCAGCGCAATCTGGCCATGGAAGGATACATGGTCATAACCGCGCCGGGAGTCGAGGAAGCCTGCCGGATTCTGGACACCGACACGTTCGATCTGGTTATCACCGATTACAAAATGCCGAAAGTCACCGGGCTGGATCTGGTGCGGCACGTCCGCGAGAATTTCAAGGATACCGGAATCATGATGATCACCGGGTACGCCTCGATCAACGGCGCGGTGGAGGCGGTCAAATCGGGCGCGGAGGATTACCTGGCCAAGCCGTTTACCGAAAAGGAATTGACCGGCGCGGTCAAACGCGCGCTGGAAAAGCTCGATGCCCGTCGCACCCTCGACACCGGATCGGCCGATGCAACGGGTTTTCGGCGCCATCGAAAAGGCCGCATCGACACCGGCGACCGTGCTCATTACCGGCGAGAGCGGAACCGGCAAGGAATTGGTGGCGCGCGCCGTTCATTATAACAGCGAACGCAAATCGGCGCCGTTTGTCCCGGTCAACTGCGGCGGAATCCCCGAAGGTCTTCTGGAAAGCGAATTGTTCGGGCATGTCAAGGGCGCGTTCACCGGAGCCGTGGATTCCCGCGCCGGATTTTTCCAAACCGCCGACGGCGGCACGATTTTTCTCGATGAAGTCAGCGAAACCAGCCTCGCCATGCAGGTCAAACTCCTGCGGGTTTTGCAGGACAAGGAAGTCTGCATGGTCGGATCATCCCGATCTCGCAAGGTGGACGTGCGCATTGTCGCCGCCACGAATAAAGACCTGCTGGGACTGGTGAGAAAAGAGCTGTTTCGTGAGGATCTCTTTTTCCGGTTGAGCGTCATCACCATCGCCATCCCGCCGCTTCGCAAACGGGGCAATGACATTTTTCTACTGACGCATCATTTCCTGCAAAAATTCGCGGATGAACTTGACAAACCGCCGCTGAGTTTTTCCGATGACGCCTTGCGCATACTGAAAAACTATTACTGGCCGGGCAACGTCCGCGAGCTGGAAAATATCATCCAGCGACTGGTGGTTATGACCGACGGCGACGTGATCGAAGCCCCCGATTTGCCGTCGCTGATGCGATCATCGGGCATTCGCGCGCCAAGCCTCAATCGCACCCTCGGTGATGTCGAACAGGAGCACATTCGCAACGTTCTGGCCAGTGTCGACGGGAATAAAACGAAAGCATCGCACATACTCGGCATCGACCGTAAGACGCTTCGGGAAAAGATTAAAGACGACAAGAGCTTGAACGACTGAATGCAATAATCGGGGAGAATCTCCCCGGTGGTTCACAATTCCCCAATATTTCATCTCTTCAGCAATAAGAATTAACGTTTACCTGTTTTTCCGTCTGACCTCACATAAAATCATAAGGCGTTATTTCTCTTCATGATAAGAACCTGCAATTATGAGATTTTCTTATCTGGCGACTATTTTGCCTTTGCCCTAAGTTATGGTATATCTTTTGCTTGTATTATTTCCTGTCTAAACCGGAGGACTGAACAGAAAACTAAAACATAACCGTCAGATAGAATTTGCGATATAGGGACATATCAACTACCACAGGGTGACTCCTTTAAATTTAGTGGACAGGATGTGTCCCTTTTTTTTAAAATCGCAGACCCTCTCTGACATCATCGACAACCGGCGGAAGAGGAACGTTTATGCCGGCTCCCACCGGGGATGAGTACATTGGATTGTGCGCAACCTGCATACATGCCCCCAATTGTGTCTATCGCGCCAGACGCGGCCATGACGCCGTTTATTGTGAGCTGTTCGAGGATTCCCCGGAAATACCATCCAATCCCAATCCGATTAATTCCTCATCGACCAAACCCAATGCTCCCGCACGGGATGGTGACGTCCATGAACCGGAAAAAATAAAAGGACTTTGTATAAATTGCGCTCACCGTGACACTTGCCGTCTCCCCCGACCCCGGGGCGGCGTCTGGCATTGCGAGGAGTATGCATAACACGAGCAGAAATGAAAGGCAGTCATGACTTCTGAGCAAATCACGACAGCAAGCAGGCCAAAAGGTCCCGACCAGGAACCCCTGATTGCCATTCTCGAGGAGATTCAGGCCAAGTACGGCTATCTTCCCGAGGAGCAATTGCGTGCCGTGGCTGAGGAAACCGGCCGGTCATTGGTGGACATTTACGGGGCCGCGACATTTTATAAGGCATTCAGCCTGAAACCACGCGGCAAACATCTGGTTTCGGTTTGTCTGGGAACCGCCTGCCACGTTCGCGGCGGACCGGCCATAGCCCAGGAAGTGCAGAATCTTTTGGGAATCAAAGCAGGGGAAACCACGCCTGATAATGAATTCACTTTGGAAACGGTGAATTGTCTCGGCGCCTGCGCTCTCGGCCCGGTCATGGTCATTGACGGGCGTTATTTCCCCAAAGTTCAGGTTTCCAAGGTATCGGAAATTCTGAATCGCGCTCAGACCGGTCTGGACAGCATTCAGATTGAAACTGATGAGCGGGTGTTCCCGGTCGAAGTCAGTTGCGCCCGGTGCAATCACAGCCTGATGGATTCCCGTCACCTGATCGACGGCCACCCGGCCATCCGGGTCACGGTATCGTTCGGCAACAAGCACGGCCGTTTGACGTTGTCCAGTGTCTACGGCAGTTACAATGTCGATTCCGAATTCACCATCCCCCCCGATACGATTGTCAACATGTTCTGTCCGCACTGCCACGCCGAGTTGATCGGCGGCGCCGGTTGTTCCGAGTGTGGTGCGCCGATGGTTCCGATGATTATTCGCGGCGGCGGTGTCCTGCAAATCTGCACCAGGCGGGGTTGCAAGGGACATTTGCTGGATTTGGGCGGCACCACGCTGGAGTAACGACGGCAGAGATTTGTCGTAAGGAGTAAACAGATTATGAAAAAAATCACATCGGTTCAGGAATTTGCCGACTTTCGGCAACGCATCCTGAGCGAAAAAGATGTTGAATATGACAAACCGACTCTGGTTGTCTGTGCTGATGCCGGCGGCCAGGCCAGCGGCGCCAATGACATTATCAGGGTTATCAAACGGTACATTCTGGAACGAGGCTTGCAGGAGCGGATTGCCATTAAAATAACGGGATGTCATGGTTTCTGCGAAATGAATCCCATTATCCTGGTTCAACCCGGGCGACATCTGTATCCGAAGCTGAAAATAGAGGACGTTCCCAAGATTGTCGATTCCGCGGTGAACGGTTATGTTCTTGACGGTTTGGTATACAAAGACCCTCATGACAAGAAGGTCTATCGCAACAAGGACGAGATTCCTTTTTTCAAGAAACAAACCCGAAACATTATCAGCAAAAACGAGAAAATCGATCCGATTCGCATATTCAATTACATCGAACAGGGCGGCTATGCCGGAGCGGAAAAAATCCTGAGTAATCCCGATCCGAACTGGATTATCGACGAAATTCAAAAATCAGGTTTGCGGGGGCGCGGCGGCGCGGGATTTCCGACCGGCAAGAAATGGGAATTCGCCCGGGCGGCGAAAAGCCCCGACGGGCAGAAATACATGATCTGCAACGCCGATGAGGGCGATCCCGGTGCGTACATGGACCGAAGTCTCTTGGAGGGAAATCCGCATTCCATTATTGAGGGGCTACTCATCGCGGGAATCGCGATCGGGGCCACCAAGGGATATATATATGTCCGCAGTGAATATCCACTGGCAATCAAACATGCGATTATCGCCCTGCGTCAGGCGCAGGAAATGGGTCTACTGGGAAAAAACATTCTCGGCACCGGAATCGATTTCGACATCGACATATTCCGTGGCGCGGGGGCGTTCGTCTGCGGAGAGGAAACCGCACTGATCAAGTCAATCGAGGGTTATCGCGGCGAGCCGCGCCAGCGCCCTCCCTATCCGATTCAAAAAGGTCTCTGGGGACGGCCAACCTGTATTAACAACGTCGAAACCCTAGCCAATGTCCCGCTGATCATTACCAACGGTGCGGAGGAATACGCCAAAGTCGGAATTCCGGGCAATACCGGCACCAAGATTTTTTCGCTGGTCGGCAAGATCAGAACAACCGGTCTGGTGGAGATTCCTCTCGGGACCAAACTCAGCAAGGTCATCTATGACATCGGCGGAGGCGCGTCGGGCAACGCCAAAATCAAAGCGGTGCAGACCGGCGGACCATCGGGCGGCTGTATCCCGGCTCGTATGTTCGATCTGTCGATCGACTATGAAAGTCTGGCCAAGGTCGGATCGATCATGGGTTCGGGCGGCATGATTGTCATGGACGAAAACACCTGTATCGTCGATATCGCCAAGTATTTCATGGGATTCATGAAGGATGAATCCTGCGGGAAATGTTACACCTGTCGCAAGGGAACTCAGCGCATGTATGAAATCCTCGAGGATATCACGCAGGGCAAGGCGACGATGGAGGATCTCGATTTACTCGAGGAGTTGGCGCTGGTGGTGCGTGACACGTCGCAATGCGGTCTGGGGCAATCGGCTCCCAACCCGGTGCTGAGCACCCTGCGCTATTTCCGCGACGAGTACGTCCGGCATATCAAGGATAAGCGATGTGACGCGTTTGTCTGCAAGGATTTGGTCGGGGCACCGTGCCAGTCGGCCTGTCCGCTCGACACCGAGGCCTGGCGCTACGTGGCGCATATC
>CAZVNK010000054.1:0-10929 GCA_964628115.1 uncultured Ignavibacteriaceae bacterium
AATGAATCCGTTTCGATATTCGATTTTTTTCATCGCTTATTCAGTAACGCAACTCCTCTCATCTTGTAGCTCAAATCCTTCCGAGGATTTGAGGAAAAGTAGGCCAAGACCCCTGTCGAAGATCCTGAGTTTTCGAAGGGCGGTCTTGACAATTCATGCGTAGCATGAAGACTCTCGATTTGAGAATAGAAAAGGATGTCGAAAGAATAAGAATGTCAGGAGGACACGCCCCCTCATGTTAAACATGCGCCTGCCTGTCCTCAGATTGACCGCTGAAATCCACCCGTCATTGAACGGGCCGTATCCCTAAATCGTCTTCCACAATGAAGACGACTAAGCCGTCAAACACATTGACACGCCAATCAGGACGGCTATATTGATGTATACCCCACGACAAAGCAACCGACGACGGACTTCGTTCAAAAGAACCGTAAGAACGAATATGGAAGGAGGTTTCCCCATGAAACCGATTTCAACCTTGCTGTGTGCACTTTTAACCGGCATGCTACTTATAACCGCCTGCGATGAAAACGCCGTCGACTCCGACAATATCACTCCCGATCCGCCGAAAAATATTGTCGGCTATCCGCTCGATGTCGACGTCGGCATCGCGATGGTCCTGCTCTGGACAGCCCCCGACAGTACCCCGGCCGACGGGTACAATGTCTACCGCAAAGCCGGATTTAACCCTTACGAAAAACTCAACGACGAATTGATCACGCCAGAACCATGGGGGCCGGATGAAACCTGCCCGAATGCCCTGTATTTCGGGGAGTTCAATTCTGCGGCTATCAATGAGCATACGTACTACGTGACTTCCGTTCGCGGCGGGAAGGAAAGCGCACCCTCGGATTCCGTGTCCTGTGATCCGTCGGAAGTTGATTATGACAATATCATATATGACCCCTCTCCGATAGATGACGATACTATCGCTCTTGAACCGGCATTTGCATGGATTCAAAAAGACGGCGCACACTCTTATTTACTTTTCCTGTATACGCATGTTAGCGGCGGCTACCGTCCGGAATGGGTGCATCGATGCGAACAAAATTGCGATACCTTTAAAACCCAAAGCGGGTACACATTCGCCGATAACGGAGAAGACCTCCTTGATGAGGGAACGGAATATTACTGGAGAGTCTTCGCTAGCGACAGCAACAATTGCTGTTTCGCCTTCACCAACGAGATGCTGGAATTCATGACGCGCAGTACACGACGATTGGTGTGGGATTATGTCGTCCCATCCGGCAAATATCGCGTTTGCTGGGATCAAAAAGACGAAGAGGGCGTCCAGGTGCCGCATGGCACTTATCTAGTGCGGTACTGGTGCAATGCCGGGCGAGATTCGCTGGAAATCGAGGTCGGCGATTTCCCCGCGACACAGCCGCCCGACTGCGACATAGAGCCACAGGAGGCCACTCAGATAGTCAATCTCACTGCGAGCGCAACCCAGGTTCCTCCGGGAGACACGATCGCCTTCGATTATGAATATCAGGGACGAGTCTGTTCGATGTACATTGATATTATCTAGAATGACCAATAGAGGTCGTGTAGCTCAAATCCTGAGGACACGCCTCTTATCCTACTCTTTCTAAACAGGCCCCTGCCAGTGATCGGTCGATCCCGGATCGACCGCGCGCTCTGCGCGTCCTGCCATTTCGAAAGACGCTGACGCGCGGCGGGTCTGAGGACCCGCCGACCACAGGTGAGTGGGATTTTGCCGTAGGGCAGGATCCAAGTCCGCCGAGGCGGACGCCGCGATCCTGCCGTCTTTCTGCGCATTTTTCCATTTCATCCCAAACGCCCCCTACCAACCAAACATCCCCCGGCCTGTTTTACCTTGCAAATTCCATCGAAGATAATATCTTATCAATTGAATCCGTGAATGATTCGAAAGATCGGCAATGCGTATATCACCCAAATACACCGCACAGGACTGGCACGAGTTGACCTTCTCCACCGAGGAGGAATGGCGCCGCGCGGTGGATATTTTCCACGAGCGAGTCCGGGAGCGATTTCTCGAACCGATTGCCCGTATCGAGGACTGCCCATATTCAGGTTTCGCGGTACTGGCGCTGGACTGCCTGCTGATCGAAATGCTTCAGCAGTTTCGTGAAGGGGTGGAACGAACACCGTCGGGAATGTCCAAGCTGTTCTTCGTGAAATTCCTCACCGAAACCGGCTTCGGCGAGTCGTTCGATAAAAAAATGGCGGAACGCTTCTACCGCCAAATTCGATGCGGCATTCTGCATCAGGCCGAAATCCGGGGATCTTCAAAAATCCTCATCGACGACACCGTCCCGCTGGTAATGCATACCATCGACCAAAAAGGTCTTCTGGTCAATCGCCGAGTATTCCATAAACAATTGATGCGAGAGTTTCAGGCGTATATCGACGAACTGCACGACCCGTCCAACGAAGAATTGCGGCGGAAATTTATCCGAAAAATGAAACACATCTGCAAGAATGCCTGCGAAATTATCTGATATGGCAAGACAGGGGAGTTTTCGATTATGTGCGACAACAAGAAAATCATCATCGCCTCCGACGGAACCGGAAAAACCGCCAAACGACTGTTGGACTCGGTGCTGGCGCAGTACACCCGCAAAAACGTGCATTTCGAAGTGGTCAGGATTTATCAGGAAGTACGCGACAAAAAGGCGGTAGATAAAATACTGGCCGAAGTCGGTATCGATCATCTGGTCGTGTACTCCATTATCGCTCAGGATTTAAGCAAATACTTTCATAAAATGCTTATGGAACGCCGCATACTCCATCTGAACGTTCTCGAACCGATGCTGAAAACCATGTCGAAATTCCTCGGTGTCTCACCCGATTATCAACCCGGTATTCTGCAGATTATCGACGACAGCTATTATAAAAAGGTCGATTCCATCGGATACACGGTCGAGCATGACGACGGGCTTGGACAGCTTATCAATGACGCCGATATCGTTCTGGTCGGCTTGTCGCGCACCTGCAAAACCCCGATCAGTATGTATCTGGCATGTAATTTCGGATTCAAAGTCGCCAATATCCCGATCGTGGCCGAACCGCATGTAGAAAAGGCCCTGTTGAGACGGTTGGAGGGACTCGACCACAAACGTGTTTTCGGTCTGATGATGCAACCCGACGTGCTGGTGCATGTCCGCGAGGAACGCTCGCAATATCTGGCGCAAACCGCCTCGCATCGAGCCGAATTGCAGGGGTATCACGACCTGCGGCATATCCGCGAAGAACTCCGCTATTGCCGGGATTTATTCAATCGTCAGGGATGGCAGGCCATCGACGTCACCCGTCGCGCGATCGAGGAAATCTCGCATGAGGTCCTCGCCAAGCTCGATCATAACGACGCCGAATCATGAACACAATCTATATGTCAGCATAAGTGCATATCTGTTAGCAACTTATATAATTTTTTCCATCCCGGCAAAGATTGCGGACGTTGTATCGTATAATCAATAATGACTGCCGTGCGGTCGGCAGTAGCTCGACCGCCTTCGGTATCTCTGTTTATTACATCTACTGATCAGGAGGAAATAACATGGCAAAAATAGGGATTTTCTTCGGCAGTACGACCGGTCATACCGAAACCGTGGCCGGCCTGCTCAGTCAGGAATTGGAGAACTTCGGCATGGAAACGGCCGTGCATAATATCGGCGATGGTGATCTGCAAGCGATGAACGGCTATGAAAATCTGATTCTCGCCATTCCCACCTGGAACGTGGGCGAACTTCAGGAGGACTGGGAAAACATCTACGATGATTTCGCCCGGCTCGATTTTTCCGGCAAGCGGGTGGCTTTTGTCGGATTGGGCGATGCCACCGGGTATCCGGCGTATTTTGTCGATGCCATGGATCTGCTGGCCCGTCCGGTCGAGGTCAACAATGGCCAGGTCGTTGGCTATTGGCCGGTTAAGGAATACGATTACGCGCATTCCACCGCCACGAGGGGAGACCATTTTGTCGGTCTGGTGATCGATGAGGACAACGAGGATGGTCTCACTCAGGAACGACTGAGAAAATGGGCCAAAAAACTGTCCAAAGAATTCACAGCATAACATTGGGATGTAAATGGTTACGGGCCGGTGACTTGTCGTTTCCGGCCCGTTGCCGTATCATCTAAAACCCCTGCTATCAGAGATAATCGGAAATTTTTTCTCAACTCGTCTCCTTTTTTGTCCGACAATTATACCAGAAATCAGTATCATTACGTATACTCGCGAAGTCAGACAATTCGAAAAGGAGAGATATCATGAAAAAGGCGTCGTTCTATACCTTTATATGCCTGTCTTTGCTGGCGGGCCTTCTGCTGGTTGTCCAGTGTAGCGACGACGACACCACTACCAATTCAAGTGGCGGCGACGACGATGACACCACCACGATCGTCGTGGATGGAATGATCGCCGATCATCATGCCGTAGCCGGTTTCGATCTGATCCCCGACACGGTCATTACACGGATCAAAGACGAGTTGAATATTTTCTACGGCCACACGTCGCATGGCGGTCAGATTCTGTCCGGTATGGCACTCCTTCGCAATGAGGACATCTCGCTGAATTTCAACAGCGGCGAGGGAACCCTGACCTATAGCGAATTCGGCGACGATCTCGGACACAGCGGCGACACCTCATGGGTGACGGTCACTCGCGATGAACTCGATCAGCCCGGCAATGAAATCAATCTCGTGATGTGGTCATGGTGCGGCGGCGCGTCCGACAACACCGAAGATGGAATCACTATCTATCTCAACGCCATGAATCAACTGGAAGAAGATTATCCCAACGTGGTTTTTATCTACATGACCGGACATCTCGACGGCACGGGGGTCGACGGCAACCTGTATCAGCGTAATAATCAGATTCGCGCCTATTGCGATGCCAACGACAAAGTGCTGTTCGATTTCGCCGATATCGAAAGCTATGATCCCGACGGCAATTACTATCCCGACGAATCCGACGCCTGTGGCTGGTGCGCCGACTGGTGCGCCGACGTGGAAAACGATTGCGACGACGGTTGCTCCTGCGCTCACTCGCATTGTTTTAACTGCTATATCAAAGGCAAAGCCTTTTGGTATTTGATGGGACGTATTGTCGGCTGGGACGGTCAATAAGATATTCGCTTCCATATGATCTTGAAAAACCGGGTTTTTTGCCCGGTTTTTTTTCTTTACCCCTTGCGGCTATCCCGTTATCGGGGTACATTTCATGTAAATGTTAAGATCGAAACATATCATATATATCCTGTTCCTGCTCGGTGCGGGAATGGTGTGGCCGATGCAAATGGCCATCGGTGCAGACATCGGCGAGAAGGGGAGCATTGACGCCGAAGAGTGTACCGCCGCGAGTGAAACCGTCTCGGAATCATCCGGCAAAAGTGGAGGGTCTATGAAGATCACGATCGTATATGATAACGAAACCGATCAAAAGGGGCTGACCGCCGACTGGGGATTCGCCTGTGTGGTCGAATACGACGGACGAACCGTCCTGTTCGACACCGGCGCCAAAGGCGACGTGCTTATGCAGAACATGAAAGTCATGCACGTCGATCCCGCCGATATCGATGAAGTGTTCATCTCGCATGCTCATTGGGATCATACCGGCGGACTGACCGCATTTTTGCGCGCCAATCACGACGTTACGGTGTATGTTCCGAAATCAATGCAGGACGTGCGCGGCGTCGACAATGTTGTCACCATCGACACCGCTCAAAAACTGCATAACGGTTTTTATTCCACCGGCGAGTTGAAAGACACCGAACAGTCACTGATCATCAAAACCGATACCGGGCTGGTGGTTATCGTCGGATGTTCGCACCCGGGCGTAACCACCATTCTCAACGCCGCGGAGCGATACGGCAAACCGTTCGCGCTGATCGGCGGCCTGCACGGATTCAACGATTTCGACGCCCTTGGCGATCTCAGTCTGATCTGCCCCACGCATTGCACCCAGTACAAAACCGAAATCGAAACGCAGTATCCCGAGCAGGTCATTTCCGGCGGAGCCGGAGTCGTTATCGAAATCTAATACACGTCGGTCGACTCTTGCCGTATCCGACGGTCAGCAGTATACTATGACGGCGACTGAACCGTAATAACGAAAGATCATCCATGAAACCGATATATCTCGATTACAACGCCACCACCCCGATCGACCCGCGCGTCGGCGAGGCCATGTTGCCGTTTATCGACAGCCATTTCGGCAATCCGTCAAGCAGTCACATCTACGGTATCACCACCAGGAAGGCGGTCGATCAGGCGCGTCGACAGGTGGCCGATCTGCTCGGATGTCGAATCGACGAGCTGATTTTCACCAGCGGCGGTTCCGAATCGAACAACTACGCCATCAAGGGAGTCGCCTACGCCTACCGCCACAAGGGAAATCATATCATCACATCGACCGTGGAACATCCCGCCGTCACCGAAGTCAGCCGCCATCTGGAGGGGAAAGGGTTCATCGTAACCTATCTGCCGGTCGATGAGTACGGTCAGGTCGATCCGAACGACCTCGCCAATGCGATCACCCCCCAGACCATATTGATTACGATCATGCACGCCAATAACGAAGTCGGCACCATCGAACCGATTGCGCAAATCGCCGATATCGCGCATCAACACGAAATTATCATGCACACCGATTGCGCCCAGTCGGTCGGCAAGATTCCGGTCAACGTCGACAAACTGGGCGTGGACCTGCTGTCGGTCGCGGGACACAAATTGTATGCCCCCAAAGGTATCGGCGCATTGTATATTAAAACGGGGATAACGCTGGAAAAATTCATGCACGGGGCCGACCACGAGCGTAACCTTCGCGCCGGAACCGAAAATGTCATCGAAATCGTCGGACTCGGCAAAGCCGCCGAACTGGCCGCGAATGATCTCGATAAACATCGTCAACATCTGGCAAAACTTCGCGACCAACTTGAAAACGGCCTCAAAGACGCCTTCCCGAATCTCCGTGTCAACGGCCATCCCGAACGACGTTTGCCCAATACCGCCAATGTCAGTTTCCCCGGCCTCGAAGCCAATACCATTCTCTCGGAGCTCGACAAAGTCGCGGCATCGGCGGGCGCGGCCTGCCACAGCGATCAGGTCGATGTTTCTCCGGTGCTGGAAGCGATGAATGTCCCGTTGGAATACGCGATGGGGACAATTCGCTTTTCGGTCGGGCGATTCACCACGTCCGATGAAATCGACCGCGCTCTGACAGAAATCATCGCGGTTGTCGGCCGACTGCAACCGACTGCCGGGCCGACCGTGACCACGCAAGATACATCCGATATCAAACTGACGCATTATACTCACGGTCTGGGATGCGCCTGCAAACTTCGTCCCCAACTTCTGGAGGACATTCTCAAAAGAATACCGGTTCCGACCGATGCCAATATTCTGGTCGGTACCGACACATCCGACGACGCGGCGGTGTACAAAATCACCGATGACATCGCCATCGTGCAAACGGTGGATTTTTTTACGCCCATTGTCGATGATCCCTATCAATTCGGCGCCATTGCCGCTACCAATTCACTCAGCGATATTTATGCGATGGGAGGGCGGCCGCTATTCGCACTTAACATCGTCGGTTTCCCCAGCAATAGACTCCCGATGACCGTGCTGGAAAAGATTCTGCAGGGCGCTCAGGACAAAGTCGCCGAGGCCGGAATCGCCATTGTCGGCGGACATACCGTCGACGATACCGAACCCAAGTACGGTCTCGCGGTAACCGGCGTCATCCATCCGAATAAAATCGTTTCCAATCGTTCGGCCCGGCCCGGCGACGTGCTGATTTTAACCAAACCGCTGGGAACCGGAATTCTTTCGACCGCGCTCAAACAGGGCCTGCTTGACAACGAACAACAGGAGAGACTCACCGCGACCATGTCCGCACTGAACAAATCCGCCGCCGAAGCCATTACCGAAATCGGCGCGCACGCCGCGACCGATATCACCGGATTCGGCCTGCTGGGACATTTGCTGGAAATGATGAACCTCGGCGATTATCAACAACTCTGCCGTCCCGTTTTTGCCGGGAGTGATCGACCTGGCAACGTCCGGTGTGATTCCGGGCGGAACCAACGACAATTTCGCTTTTACCGAATCGTCCGTGCACTACGAAGATGCAATCTCAAAAATCGACCGCCTTCTGCTCAACGACGCGCAAACTTCCGGTGGTCTGTTGATTTCCATCGCGGAGAACAAGGCAAAAAAGTTGTGCAATAGACTGACAGAAAACGGCGTTACCGCCGCAACCATCGGCGAGGTAGTGACGGCGACGGCCCATCGCATAACCGTTCGTCAATAGACGTTTTATCATAGATCGGGCGATTTTCAATCCCGGCGTCAACGACGCCGAAAAAGAGCATCTATGTCATGGAGTCGAACCATGCCCGAAGATCAAAAACCCATCGACTGGACCGATGACCATTACCGGCAAATGCTGATCTATCAACGTCGGTTCATGTGGCATCAGGATACGCTTGATCGCTACGCCGTCTGGCTGGGCCTGCACTCCGGCATGACCGTTGCCGATATCGGATGCGGCCTCGGGTACATGGGATACACCTACTGGCAGTACTATGGCGAAAACGGGAAATACATCGGCATCGACAATCAGCCGAAACTGCTTGAGGACGCGCGCAGTCAGGCCGGGGAATGGGCGAAGGGGGGAGAGGCGGAGTTTCACGAAGGCGACGCGTACGATCTGCCGCTCGATGACGATTCCGTCGATTGCGCCATGTGCCAAACATTGTTGATGCATCTCGAAAAACCCCGCGACGCGCTGGCGGAAATGGTACGCGTCGTCAAACCCGGCGGACTGATACTCTGCCACGAACCGGACAATCTGTCGTCATCCATGCAACATCGTTTCAACTCCCTGCCGAATGTCGATATCGACGATGAAGCCTTCTGTCACAAAGTCCAACTCATCTGCCGTCGCGGACGGATCAAACTCGGACGGGGTGACATCAGTATCGGCGCGCACATTCCACATCTGATGTCCGGGCTGGGCCTGACCGAAATCGACGTCCGCAATAACGACGTGGTCTTTTTGCTGGAACCGCCATACGACAATCCCGTCCAGCAACATCGCTACAGCAGTATGAAAAACCACGTCGTCAGCGACACCTCACAACAACACCAGCGTGACACCCTTCGCAAGGAATTCGACGCCGGCGGGGGAGAGCCGGAGGATTTCGAGCGATACGTGCTAATTGGCGACCGGGCGCTGGAGACCCTTCGCGAACAGGTCGATCAGGGAAAGTTCTTTACCTGCGGGGGGTATTTCTACTATATATGCAAGGGAAGGAAACCGGCCTGAGAACATGCCGGCGATGAAAGGACAGCCATGTACATACAGGCGGCCGACGTCGTTAAAAATGCCCGACGCACAACCGTGTTCACCGGGGCGGGAATATCGGTCGAAAGCGGCATCCCACCCTTTCGCGGTGAAAACGGATTGTGGAGCACTTACGATCCGAGCAGTCTGGAAATCGGCTATTTTCACGCCAATCCCGAATCGGCCTGGGGGGTGATCAAGGAAATATTCTACGACTTCTTCGGAACCGCCAAACCGAACGCCGCCCATCTCGGCGTGGCCGAGCTGGAACGACACGGACTGGTGCACACCGTCATTACCCAAAACATCGACAATCTGCATCAGAAAGCCGGAAGCCGCGAAGTGTACGAGTTTCACGGCAACTCGCAGTATTTATTATGCCTGAACTGCGGCAAAAGGCGGCACGTATCGGAAATCGACCTGGGCACGCTTCCTCCCCGATGTGCCGATTGTGACGGTCTGCTAAAACCCGATTTTGTCTTTTTCGGCGAACCGATACCCGAGCAGGCCAGTACTCGGGCACTGGCCGAAGCGCATCAGTCCGACCTGTTCATTTTGATCGGAACCACCGGCGAAGTGATGCCGGCGGCGATGATTCCGCCGACCGCCAAACGAAACGGCGCGACCATTATCGAAATCAATGTCGAACCGTCGTTATACACCGATCACATCACCGATATTTTGCTTCAGGCAAAGGCCACCGAGGCGGTCAGTCGCTTGCTTTCCGCGCTGGGAATCGACCTTCCCGAATCGACCTGACAATCGCAAATAATAAAAACCGAGAGGATTTATGAGCGGTATCGTATTTTTCAAAACGCAAAAACTCGATGACATCACGAAATACTACTGCGACGGACTCGACTGCACGCTCTGGCTCGATCAGGGCGATTGCAGAATTCTTCGCCACGGCAATCTCATGATCGGCTTCCACGAGGGCGACCGGGTCGACCGTGAGGCGTTGATCACCTTTTTTTACGATGACCGCGATGAGGTCGACCGAATGTACGAACGAGTCGAATCATCCGCCGAATCATCGCCGGTTCTCAATGAAAAATACCGTATCTATCAATTCTTCGCTCGCGATCCCGAAAACCGCCGATTGGAGTTTCAGTACTTCAATCATCGAGTCGCGGAGTATTACGGCGGCGACGAATTACTCGTCACCAGACGAAGTATTCGCAAATTCAAACCGGATCCCATTCCCGATAACGTGCTGGAGAAATTGTTCGATCTGTCGCGATGGGCGCCGACCGCGCGTAATACCCAGGGGTACTATTTCAAAATCATTCGGGATCGTGAACGCATCGAACGTCTCGCCGCCACCCGTGGCGCGAATTCTTCGCCGATCGGCCGCGCCCCGCTGGCCGTGGCGATCTGCGGCGACCCGGCCCTGACGAAAAGAACAGTGCAGGATACCTGTATCGCGGCATATCATTTCCTTTTGGCCGCCTGGACATTCGGACTCGGCACCTGCTGGATTGCCGACATGGACCGCGACGAGGTCAAACAGTGTCTGGAAATTCCGGGGGATCATTACGTCGCAACGGTCACGCCGCTGGGTTATCCCGGGAAATTCCCGGTGAAAATCCCGGAAC
>CAZVNK010000055.1:0-3638 GCA_964628115.1 uncultured Ignavibacteriaceae bacterium
AGACCTTTTAAGACTGGAATCATCCCCCGGATGATGTTGCCGGCCAGGCGCGGGCATTTTTCGCCGAAACGGACCAGCCACAGGGGTACGTTTCCTGCGGCGTCGTTGAAGTCAATGGGAGAGCCCAGCGTGGTGCCTGAAGCCAGCAGTTCGGGGCCGTGTGCCTGGACAAAGGCATACAGCAGCATGCCGCCCATGGAATGCCCGACCACGGCGACATTGGATATATCGAGATGTTCCAACAATTGCCGGGTGTGTTGCGCAAGGGTATGAAAACTGAACTGGAAAAACTCCGGTTTGCTTGATTTTCCAAAACCGATTTGATCGGGAACAACCACGTGGAAACCATATGCGACAAGCGTGTCGATAGTTTTCCCCCAGTAGGCCCCGGAGAAGTTTTTACCGTGCAACAACAGGACAGTGCGTCCATTAAATGATTCCGGGATGATATCCATGTAGGCCATTTCAAGCGTTTGCCCCTGGCTTTCCAGAGTAAAAATATGAACCGGATATGGATAGTCGAAATCGCTGAGTCGGGCATCGAGGGCACGTGTGGTGGCAGTGTCGGACGACGAGGCGGGTTGGTCGGTAGAGGTGCGAGTGATTGCGAAAGCGGTACTGCCGGTCAGTGCGACCAGCACGAAGAGTGACACAATAGTCAATATGGCAAAAGAGCGGGGCATAATATCCTCCTGGTTTTGTATTGTATTTTGTCTAACCGGTGAAAGACTTCAGAGGTTCCGGGAAGCACATTTGTCGAAACACCCTTCCTCACAGTAGTGTCTTCATGCTTCGCATGATGTGTCAGGATCCCGGAGGATCACTGACCTACGTCACTCTAATCATACGATCCCACAGCAGAGGGGCTTGCTGAAAAAGTGCATGCATGGTGCAAGAGGTAGGTCGGGTTCCGAGTGGAGCGAAGCGTAACGAGAAACCCGACAACAAGATGTCGGCTTTCTCTCCTGACTTCGTCAGGATTCGGAAGCCGACCTACTGGTTTTTCAACAGGCCGCAGAGCTGTGGGCGACCCGGTTGGTGACTCGTGTGGGATATAGTGATACGGCGCACCGGGTGGTGCGCCGTATGCGTATCGGGTAATACAAAGATCAGGGGCATAATGGTTCGGGGCCGGGCGGCGATCCGTAGAGGTAGTCGATTACGTAGAGGACGTCGAGCAGGTTGACCGCCTCATCGGCGTTGGCATCGCCGCAGACGTATTCCCGGAAGAAATTCAGAATACGTTCAAGAACGTCATCGCGCGTGTCATAGGAGGCAAACAGGTTTGAGACAGCTTCGTACCCCCAATCGAAGAAAACGACTTTATAGTCACCCTCGAAACTGATCCCGGAGTAGTAGTCGACAGTGCGGTTGAATTTGAATTCCGCCTCTCCCCCGGCGGTCGGTTCGATATGAGACGACTCATACACCGACTGCGCCACACCGCTGTAAAAACGTATTTTCAATCCGTCTCCGATAACGGATCCGGCGATACCGTCGTGGGCAAAATAGAAGTACTGCTCGACCACACGGCAGTGCAGATAATCATCGAGAAAGGCCGAATCCTCCTCGTGAAGTTCGCCGGCGAGTCCCTGCCCGGTCAAGAACAAATTGCCGCCACCGTCAAGGAAGTCTTTCATCGCATTGATATCGGCGGTTTGCAGATAGTCATCGGTGCTGTCGCCGGTGAACCAGAATACCTTATGGTATTTCAGCAGTTCTTCGCCGGTGACGTCGCCCTTGACCGACCCGTCCCAGACGTTTGCCGGCATGCCGACGACGTGCAAATCCTCGTCGAAGACGTCTTCATACGACGCTCCCCGATCATCATCGACCAGCAGAATGCGGACGTGCCCGACAGCCTGCTCAAAGACAAAGATTTCACGATAGACACCGAGGTCGGATTCGATTGCGACATAGAAGGTGTCAAAACGCGGGGTATCGACATCGGGGACAATATATGCAATCGGCTGAGTGAGATTGTTGACGACCGTTCCGCCGCCGTCGATTCGGGCAAAAGTCGCGGTTGGATTCGTGAAGATCAGGTCGGGATCGTTCGAGGTGACGGTCACGACGACATTGGAATCGACAGAACCGATATTGCCGAGATAAAAATAGGCGCGGACGGTTTCGCCGGGATCGTGGAATTCGTCTTCATCGTCGTCGACAAAGATCATCGAGTCGGCGATATAATACGGCTGTAAGTACAAATCGGCATGATTTTCGAACAAGTAGGCCGTGGATGAACCGAGCGCCAGATCGAGATCGCGGGAAAAGGTACAGTGAATCTCAACCGCACTGCCGGGATCGGGCGCGTTCGCCATCGAGATCCACCCCTCGACCAAATCATAGCAGTAATCGCTTAGCGCGAGCGGGACGGCATCAATGCTGACTTCGGCAATCGCCATCAGGTGCTTTTGGTTGGTCATGAACAGTTTGCGAGAGCCGTCGGCGGTGAAGACTATTACGGTGTCGGTCACTTTGTCGCGGTCGAAATCCCCCCAGGCCATGCTCTGCGGCGACCCGACCGATGGGTGTGACCATGACGGCGTCGATTCCAGCGTTCCGCCGATATTTTCAAAAATAGTTATCGGTCCCTGCCATATCGCAACTCCCAGATCAAGATCACCGTCACCGTCGGCATCGCCCCATGAAGCGCTGGAGGGCCGCCCGACGGTGGTGTTCTCCCAGAACGGAAGACTATCGAGTCCGCCGCCGTTGTTGCGAAACAGGGCCAGGCTGTTCGACCATCCTCCGGCCACGGCCAGATCGGGATCACCGTCGCCGTCGATATCGCCAAAGGTCAGCGCCGGGCCGCCGACGATGGCATCGGTACCCCACGAGGGGGTGGTTTCCAGCGAACCGTTATGATTCATGAAAATGCGCACGCCGGTTCCCTCGCCGGTGATAGCCAGATCGAGATCGCCGTCACCGTCGATATCCACGAACGCTTCATCCAGTGAATGAAACGTGTTGTCGGACTGCCAATCGGCGGACATGTTGAACGAACCACCATTGTTGATAAACATTTTAACGGTACGGTTAACGGTTTCGGTGCAATCGCCGAAGACAATGTCGAGATCACCGTCGCCATCAGGATCACCCAGGACACATGACCAGGAATTTATCGGCATCGACGACCAGTCGGGGGTTTGGTGCAAGCCATTGTCATTATAATAAATGACCTGTGCCTGGGGGCTGTGGAATCCGATCAAACCGGTACTGGGGACAACCAAATCCTGATCGCCATCGTTGTCCAAATCACCGAGATAGATCATGGCCGAGGCCCCGGCATAATCGTCCTCCCATCCGGGCGTAGACGGCCGGCCGGTGCCATCACCGTAATAAATGGCGTCATAGCCGTATAAAGCATCAATACCGACGCCGATCACCAGATCGGGCCAACTATCGCCGTCCATATCCGCCCAGGCGACACCTCCCGGCCAGTTGCCGGTCCCGACAGACCATATATGGGACGTCGACATGTGAATGGCGCTCCAGACTGCCGGCGCCAAGAGCAGTATCATTAGCAGTCCACAACCGAACATTAGCCGTTGCTTGTTCATGAGCATTCTCCCATTGTAAAAACCCGGAAGAGATAATGATTTTTTTCTGGTTTTGGAGTTGTAGGTCCAATT
>CAZVNK010000055.1:3648-10917 GCA_964628115.1 uncultured Ignavibacteriaceae bacterium
CATTGCGATAGCCTTGGCGTGATTTGCTATTCTCTACTGCCGTCAACAATCTGAAGGTGAGGACTTCAAAACAGGTTATCATCGACCAGGTGTTAAAAACAGCCCGACCGTCTCAACACAGTCCTGATCTTAAAATCACTATATTGACCTATAATAAGGTTACATTAGCAAAGCGTGTCTTACAAAGACACTTGAGATTATGACAAGATTTATGGTTATACCGAGGGGATTTTCGTCGAAACCGCGCGATATTTCAATTCATCGGACGGCGAAACCACATATGACCAACGGAACCGCCTGAATGGCAATACGATAATAACACAACCGAAGGGATTACTATTGCGGGAGAGGGCGCATGGTGCGTTTGATCGCGGCGACCACCGGGGGGATCAGAATCAACTGAATGGCAATACCCGGCAGGCCGGAAACGACCGCGCCGCCGGCGGCGAAAAACTGCAGAGGCCCGTACGGCAGTTCCATAAACAGACCGAGAATCACCAGTCCGAAAGCGAACATCAACCGTCCGGCGATCATGGCAATGACAAGCGATACATAGATATTGATTTTCATTTTATGAAAGGCCAGCCCCGCAACCAGACCGTACAGCGGCAGTTCCAGCGTCATCAGCGGGACGGCATAGCCGGGCGGCATGGAGGTCAACAGGTGCGACAGCAAAGGCGCCATCAGCCCGACCAGCACCGCCGGAAACGGCCCCAGCACGAAGCCGCAGATCAGAACCGGAATGTGCATGGGAAGGAAAATCCGCCCGCCGAGTCCGAATTGATGAAATCCAATCGGTAGTACCAGCGCGATGGCGAGATACAATGCGGTATGGGCGATACGTTGGGGGTTCACCGCAGTCTCTTTCAGGCCTTGACGGCCTCCGCAAGATACAGCCCGGGATGATCGGTAATCTTGATATTGGTAAACTGTCCGGATTCGAGCAGTCCGGTCATTTCATCCCTTGAGGGCAGATGATCCTCGGCAATCGGGCCGCCGGCCTGATGATGGATTTCCTCAAGCTCCTCACTGCTGACCAGATGTATGATATAGAGACGCCCGCCCGGCTTCAGAATCCGCGAGACTTCCTTGACGACGATGTCCTGATGGAGAAAATGCGCGAAGGCCGCAAAGGTAATGGCAACGTCGAACGTCTCGCCTTTGAGCGGCAGGAATTCCACGTCGGCATCGAGCGTGTGGATATTGTCGAAGGGGAAATTCAGCTTGGCTTTTTGTATCATGGGAGTGCAGAAGTCGATTCCGACCAGAATGCCGGAATCCCCGATACGTCTTCGGATCATATCGAACAACACACCGGTTCCGCATCCGAGATCGGCGACTTTGGCGCCCTCGGTCAGATTGAACGAGTCAATCAGGAACTCCAGAAGCTCCATCTCCTCCGCGGTGAACATTTTGTCCCAATCATCGGCGAAGGATTCGAAATACTGCTGACGATCTTTATCCATAGAGATTTTAAGTTACGCCGTCATACCTATTTGTCAAGTGTTTATTCTGTTTTCACGTCCTCAAGTCGTTCTTTGGCGACTTGAAAGTAATACGCGTCGATTTCAAAACCGGTGAATGCTACTCCCATATTCCGGCAAGCCACAGCGGAGTTGCCGATGCCGAGAAAGGGATCGAGAACGTGCATACCGGGCCGGAGTCCGTGCAGTCTGATACAGTTTTCCGCCAGGCGGGGCGGATAGGAAGCCGGATGCGGACGGTCGGTATCGCGGTGCTGAATGGTTTCGTAGGGGATAAACCAGCAATTACCCCGGCATCGCAGGCGATGATTTCCGGATTTCCAGCGGGAGATATTGCTTCGGTCTTTATAGGGCACGCCGAGCGCGAGGCGGTCCAGCTTGACTTTTCCGGTTTTAGTCAGATGGAAGATGTATTCGTGGGTGTCGTTGAGAAAGCGATCGCTGTTGATCGGTTTGTAATGCCCGACGTTGATATCGGTGGCCTGGCCGTAGCTGTCGGCCTCGATATATATCGACTTGATCCAGTGGATGACGTTTTGCAGGGCGAACCGTCCGGTCAGGGCGGTCAGCACCTGAAAAGGCACCTCCGGGGCGCTGGGCCGGGAACCGATATTGAGAAACAGCGAACCGTCGTCGGTCAACGCATCGGCGACAATGTCCCCCCACTGACTCAGCCACGTTAGATATTTCTCTTTCGGCATGCGGTCGTTATAGCTAAGGTATTTAACGCCAATATTATACGGCGGCGAAGTGACCACGACGTCGACGGTTCCGGGTTTGATTCGTTTGGGGATGCCGGTCAGGCAGTCCTCGTTGTACAAAGCCATCGTTTTGCGGGCGACAACGGTCATGGTTCTCCCTCGTTTTGGGGGCTTGTTGAAAAAGTCATTGCGAGGAGTTCGAGATTTATCGAGAACGACGCGGCAATCTCTAACGGCAAATAACACATTATGATGAGATCGCCACGCTGTATCCGCCGTGCGGCGGATTCACTCGCGATGACATATATCAGACTTTTTTAACAAGCCCTTTGGGTCTGATGTCGAACAATATACGAAATTCGAGGCGTTCGGGAAATATGTGATTTGTTAACTGACAAAAACTGACTAAATACATGACAAAAATGTGTCCGCGGGGGAGTCAAAAGGCGTATATTACGGGTTACGCGGATTTTTTGAACCGACCGGACCGAATCGGAGTTTGATAAGACATGGCGGAAAACAAATATCTTCTCATCAAGGGCGCGCGGCAACACAATTTAAAGAATATCGACCTGAAACTGCCGCGTCACAAGCTCGTGGTTATCACCGGCCTGTCCGGTTCGGGGAAATCGTCGCTGGCGTTCGACACGATCTACGCCGAGGGACAGAGGCGATTCGTGGAATCGTTGTCGGCGTACGCCCGGCAGTTTCTCAGCCTGATGGACAAGCCCGACGTCGATCTGATCGACGGTCTTTCCCCCGCGATTTCGATCGAGCAGAAAGGCGCTTCTAAAAATCCGCGCTCCACGGTCGGGACGGTGACCGAGGTGTACGATTATCTGCGTTTGCTGTTTGCGCGCGTCGGGGTGCGGCATTGTGTCAAATGCGGCAAGCCGATCACCCGTCAGACGGTGCAGGATATCGTCGACGCGGTGCTGTCGTTCGAAGAGGGGACGCGGATGATGGTGATGGCGCCGCTGGTGCGGGGCCGAAAGGGCGAGCACAAGGATATTATCGAGCAGGCGCGCCGAGAGGGATACGTGCGGTTGCGTATCGACAACGATATCGTTGAAACCGACAGCGACATTCGCCTTAACAAGAACGTCAAGCATTCGATCGCGGTGGTGATCGACCGGCTGATTGTCAAGAAAAAGTCAATGGCGCGACTGACCGATTCGGTCGAGACCGCGCTTAAGATCGCCGGCGGCAAGGTGCTGATCAATGTCAAGAGCGAGGATTTGCTGTTTTCCGAGCAGTTCGCGTGCGCGGACTGCAATATCGGGTATGAGGAACTCAGTCCCCGGATGTTTTCGTTCAACTCGCCGTTCGGCGCCTGCCCCACCTGTTCGGGACTGGGGCAGATCATGGAGATCGATCCCGACCTGGTGGTTCCCGATCCTTCGAAATCGCTCAATCAGGGTGCGATACGTCCTTGGGGAGCCGACATGGCGAATTGGTACCGCCAGATGTTGCGCAGTCTTGCCGATCATTACGATTTCAAATTCGCGACGGCGTTCGAAAAACTTCCGAAGAACATTCAAAAGATCATTTTACACGGATCGGGGCGTGAGGAGATCAATTTTTCGTACGAACGCTCCGACGGTCGTGGTTCGGGCGAATATATCGGCTCGTTCGAGGGCGTCATACCGCATCTGGAGCGACGGTACCGTCAGACCAACTCTTCGGGAGTTCGGCAGTGGATCGAGCAGTACATGTCGGTATCGCCGTGTCACGATTGCGGCGGGGCGCGTCTGCGTCCGGAGGCGTTGTCGGTGATTATCAATCGCGAGACGATCGACAGCGTGACGGGGATGTCGATCAGCAAAGCGCGCGACTTTTTCGATAATCTGAAGCTGAACGCCAAAGAGGAATTGATCGCGCGGCAAATCCTGAAGGAGATACGCAGTCGGTTGACGTTCATGGACAACGTCGGGCTGGGGTATCTGACCCTCAACCGTGCGACGGCCTCGCTTTCGGGCGGTGAGTCGCAGAGAATTCGTCTGGCGACCCAGATCGGCTCGCGGCTGGTGGGCGTGATGTACATTCTCGACGAACCGTCGATCGGTCTGCATCAGCGCGACAACCGTCGCCTGTTGAAAACGCTGACCGATTTGCGCGATCTCGGCAACAGCGTGATCGTGGTGGAGCACGACCGGGAAACGATCGAACGCGCCGACTACGTGGTCGATCTCGGTCCCGGCGCGGGCAACGAGGGCGGCCGCGTGGTGGTGGCCGGCACGCCCGCCCAGGTGCGACGCAACGCCGATTCGATCACGGGGGCGTATTTGTCGAACCGGAAAAGTATTCCGATACCGGACGAGCGGCGTTCACCGAACGGTCATCATATCGTCCTGAGCGGCGCGAAGGGGAACAACCTGAAAGACGTGACGGTCAAAATCCCGCTGGGGGTGTTCAACGTGGTGACCGGCGTGTCCGGATCGGGCAAATCGACGCTGATCAACGAGACGCTGTACCGTCAGCTGGCCCGCACCTATTACCAGTCGCGCACGGTTCCGCTTCCGTATACGAGTATCGAGGGACTGGAGCATATCAACAAGGTGGTCGATATCGATCAATCGCCGATCGGGCGGACGCCGCGTTCGAATCCGGCCACGTACACCGGGGTATTCACGTATATCCGCGACCTGTTCGCGAAACTGCCGGAATCGCGGATGCGAGGGTATCGTCCGGGGCGGTTTTCCTTCAACGTCAAGGGCGGGCGATGCGAGACCTGCGAGGGCGACGGAATTATCAAGATCGAGATGCATTTTCTGCCGGACGTGTACGTTCCCTGCGAGACCTGCAAGGGCAAACGATTCAACCGCGAGACACTCGAGATCAAGTACAAGGGGAAATCCATCGCCGACGTGCTCGACATGACGGTTGACGACGCGCTGGTCTTTTTCGAGAACATTCCGCCGATTCGTCGGAAACTGCTGACGCTGAAAAACGTGGGACTGGGGTACATACACCTGGGCCAGCAGGCGACGACGCTTTCGGGAGGCGAGGCCCAACGAGTGAAGCTGTCGTCGGAGTTGTCCAAAACCGCGACCGGCGCGACGCTGTACATCCTCGACGAACCGACCACGGGACTGCATTTCGAGGATATTCGCATGCTGTTGACGGTCCTGAACGAGCTGGTCGACCGGGGCAACACGGTGCTGGTGATCGAGCACAATCTCGACGTCATCAAGACCGCCGATCACGTGATCGATATCGGTCCGGAAGGCGGCGATAAGGGCGGCAGGATCGTGGCGGAGGGCACGCCAGAGGAGGTCGCACGGGCGAAACATTCCTACACCGGTCATTACCTTTCCAGGGAATTGAACGGATCATCGTAACCATCAGGCCGAGTGATACGATCGCCCGGTCGTGATTCGGCCGCTCTCGACGGTACGTATTCATCGTTCATCGCACGATCGAAGCTCCCATTATTTTTCATTTTAAAACATTTTTTTATTGCACCGATGTTTTAACATTTTTATTCTTCTGACGATATGAAACATATGACACTTATCAGAATGAAACGCATCGACGGCCCGACATTGGCAGGTGTACTTAACATGGAATGGCGTTGACTATGATTGGTGCAAACGGAAATTGCATGTTTATAATAAAACCAATCCGTCACTAACACCCAACGAAAGGAGCCAGCATGGCTGTCAAGAAAAAAGCCAGAGCCAAGGCCAAACCGAAAACTCGCGCGAAAGCCAAACCGAAAACCAAGGCCAAAACCAAACGGACCAAACGCCCGGTGGGAACCGCCTGGACGGCGGCGGAAATCAAGAGGCTCCGCGACGGCTACAAGAAGAAGCCGGCCAAGGAATTGAAGCGCTCGCTGGCATCGGTTCGTGGTAAAATCAGCGCTCTGGGACTGAAAAAGGGACCGGCGAAGAAGGCCAAACCCAAAGCCAAGCCGAAAGCCAAGGCGAAACCGAAAAAGAGAGTAACCAAGGCGAAGGCGAAGGCCAAGCCCAAAACCAAGGCAAAACCGAAGGCCAGGGCAAAGGCGAAACCGAAAGCCAAGGCGAAACCGAAACGCAAGGTGACCAAGGCAAAGGCCAAGCCGAGGGCGAAGAAGAGAACACGGAAGTAGTTCCGTTACGGTCAAACCCAGGGATGGGAAAAATTTGTATGCCTTTTTCGCATATCCCTCCCAGAATGAAACCCGTCCGAATTTCGGACGGGTTTCCTTTTTGCGTCAAACCGTGCGATCAGGTCGAACGCCGTCGACCCGATCTTATCTCATCATCCAAGATTATAGAAAACGTCTTTTCCGAGATACTGCGCCGCCGGGCCGATCGACTCCTCGATACGCAGTAATTGATTATATTTGCAGATACGATCGGTGCGGCACATCGAACCGGTCTTGATCTGTCCCGCGCTGGTCGCCACGACCACGTCGGCAATGGTGCTGTCTTCGGTTTCGCCGCTTCGATGCGACACCACCGCCGTAAAACCGGCCTTTTTTGCCAGTTCGATGGTGTCAAGCGTTTCGGTGAGGGTGCCGATCTGATTCAGCTTGATCAGGATGGAATTCGATGATTTCTCCTTGATCCCCTTCGCCAGCCGCTTGGGATTGGTGACGTACAAATCATCGCCGACGATTTGCAGTTTGTGTCCCAATTTCTCGGTCATCATCTTCCACCCGTCCCAATCGTCCTCGGCCAGACCGTCCTCGATGGAAATGATGGGATATTTATCGACCAGGTCGGCATAGAAGTCGATCATCTGTTCGACTTTGAGTTTCTTGCCTTCACCCTTGAGATTGTAGACTTTTTTTGCGGCATCGTAAAATTCGGTCGAGGCGGGATCGAGCGCCAGCAGAATATCCTTGCCGGCTTTGTATCCTGATTTGCCGACCGCCTCCATGATGACTTCCAGCGCCTCCTCGTTCGATTTCAAATCGGGCGCAAAGCCGCCTTCATCGCCGACGGCGGTATTGTATCCTTTGCTTTTCAGGACTTGTTTGAGATGCCCGAAGATTTCCGCTCCCATCTGGAGAGCCTGCGAAAAGGATTTCGCCCCGACCGGCATGATCATGAACTCCTGCAGGTCGACGTTGTTGTCGGCATGTTTGCCGC
>CAZVNK010000056.1:0-10744 GCA_964628115.1 uncultured Ignavibacteriaceae bacterium
TGACAGAAGAGCCAGCTCCTGCCGATTCATTTGAACGAAGTCTCCAGCGGACATCACGTTCGGCCAGGACGACGGGGCCCGCATATATCGTTCCCCGTTTTGCCGTTTTCCCAATGTCAATGAATGCATGTCGATATAAATCGGTCCCGAAAACAGGCGCCGAAGCTTTTTTAGGGCCGATGGATGAATATCCCGCCCCGAAATATAATTGACCAGAATCATATCGACCTCGGGAAGTGCCGCGAGGTCCTTCCAGGTCAGTGGCCGCACCCCTCCGCGAAGGATTTCATCCTTTTTCTCAGTATCGGTATAGGTGAGAAAACAGTGATTGTTGTTTTCGGGCGCCGGATATAAATAGTCGGCATTGACCCGACCAAGTCGCCTGATTTCAACCAGAATGTCTTCATAACAATCCCGCCCGACATTGGCCACCGGAAAGATATCCGACGCAGGATCAAGCACCGTCAATGCCCGTAGATTATACAGCATTCCGCCCCAACCCTGCGACGTTGTCCCGTCTGACAGGGTTACCGTGTCGCGATTAATCGTGCCGATGACCGCGATTCTCATAAGACGGACTCCAGTCTCTGTTTAACGGCCCGCAAAACCTCATCGACCGTTATCAGTCGCATGCATTGCATGAATCTCTCGCCCTTGAGCTTACAGGTGTTTTTCACACAGGAAATGCATTCCAGATGATCCTTGATCAGCACGGTCTTGGCATCGCTCAACGGTGAGGTTTCCGCCGGTCGATCCGCGCCGGAGAGCACCACCAGCGGTGTGCCGACTATCGATGCCAAATGTGCCAGACCGGAGTCGTTGCCGACAAACAACCGCGCCCCATCCAGAATCGTCGCGGCCTGTCCGATGTCGGTCTTGCCGCACAGGTTGACAACCTTCGGATTGCCGCGCGCGATGATTTCACCGTCGCCATACTCCCCGGCCGTTCCCAGCAGGATGATGCGCAGTCCGATCCGTTCGGATATCATCGCCGCCAGTGCGGCATAATTCTCCGCGCCCCAGCGACGAGACTCCGCCACCGCGCGAGGTGCGATAACCATATAGGATTCACCCGCGTTTATATCATACTCATCGGATAACAATCGAACCGACTCATACATACTCTCCGTGATATCAATTCGGGATGATTCGGCCTTCAGATCGGTCCGACATAAAGCCGACATGATATGCAGATACGATTGGGAGCGGTGTATGATATTTTCAATCCGATTAACCGGGCAATTGAGAAAAATCCCTCTTCCCTCTCCCGGATAACCGAACCGGTCGCGCACCCGCCCTATCTGAAAAGCCAGTGCCGATGAAAACGACGGCGTCAATAGTCCCCCGCGATCAAAACGATGCGATCGAATTAATGCCGTTTGCTTTCTGATCGCCGTCATGCCATGAAGATATTTGTTTTCCAATGGGATGAGTTTCACGTTCGGCAGGTTTTGATACAGCACCGACGCCCAATCGGGAGCCATGAGATAAAACGTATTCTCCGGTAAAAACGACGCGGCCGCTCGAATCGCCGGCAAAGCCATGACGCAATCACCGAGATGATTCGGCGCTCTTACGAGAACTGTCTCCATGCAATCATTCACCCCGGATCAATCGATTTTCCAGCGCCGATGCGTCCACAGCCATTGTTCGGGATACTTGCGTATACATTCTTCGATAAGAGACGTATACGCTTGCGTCATGATGAGAATATCCTTCTCGGTATCGCCGGTCTGGGGTGGATAGATCGGCGGCAGGATAACGGCACAATGACGGTTGTATCCGAGCCGGACACTTACCCCGCAGAGAATCGGGCAGTCGACTTTAACCGCAAACGCGGCCGGGCCTTTGGGCGTCGCCGCCGGTCGACCGAAAAACTCCACCACCACTCCTCCCGAGGCGGCATGCTGATCCGACACAATCGCGACCATCCGATTGGCTCGCAAGGATTTGATTACCCCGCGCGCCGCCACTCCCACCGGGATAATCCCGACTCCCAGCGACCGTCGAAACGATATCAGCAGATCATTGACCTTTTCATTGTGCTGATGGCCCACCAAAAGGTCCAGGGGAAATTCCATTGCGGCAATCAACCCGGCCAACAACTCCCAGTTGCCCAGATGCCCGGATATCAACACGACTCCCTTACCGTGATCCCGCACCTCTTCCAGATGTTCCATCCCCTCAATACCATACATGCTTATTATTTTCCTGGGGGTATACACCGGTTGCCGGGCGAACTCCACACTGGTTCTGGCGGCGTGTAAAAAGACATTCTTGATTATTTCCTCGATCTCCCCCGGGCTTTTTTCTTCCTTGAAAGCCCTCTGCAGGTTTTCACGAGCGACTCGCCGCCGGGAAGCCAGGACGGCATAGGCCAGACGCCCGAGAATGAACGCCATCCAATCGACGACTCGTCCCGGCAATACCTGCACCAGTTTGGTCAAAAACCAAACCGCGACATACTCACATCCATGGTTTGTCTTCATCGTCCACCTGCTCAGGATTGTCGGGATCGCCGTAATCAAAATCGGTCGATTGGTATTTCTCTTCTTCTTCCCATTTGCGATAATATTTCCGGCGCTTGCGATACTGTAGCATAAAACCGACAAAAACCACAAACGCCAGGAAAATCCATAAAAAATACGTATCCACGAATACACTCACCCAGTTGTATCTCTTTGCGAGATAATTGAAAAACTCCTTGTCAAACTCTCTATAGCCGGCTCCGATCGCCATTTCCAACGCGACATCGAGCGGTTGATGCCCTTTCAACTGATCCAGCAATACAATAAAAGACTCGATATCGTACATGTCCAGCAGATACTTCACCGCCAGGTATGATTCGGCATACGCGGTTTGCGCCTGTCCTTCGGAAAAACTGTTGAGCCGCTCGATTTCATATAGCGGCACCGTGCCCCGGAAAACCATTGCCCGCGACATGGACAGGTTCTGTTGCCATCCCCACTCGGCGGCGGTATACATCGCCACTCCCTCATCCAGCCAGCGCGGCGCCCGGGCCGCCCCCAGACGATGCGCCAGCGCCAAATGGGCGTACTCATGCTTGACCAATTCCGCCAGGGATTTGCCGAGATTGAAATGCGCCGGAGACTTCATCACGATCACGTTGCGATAGGGCAAGGCCGCCGCCGCTCCCCAATCCGGAAACGCCGATCCCACCAGTTCCCGGAATCGGGCTGGATTGTTGACGATATAAATATCAGGAAGAAACGCGAGAGAATCCCGAAGAATGTCCGTAAGCGTCAGTCTCGCATCGAATATCGCCTGCTCCACCTCGGGAATAAACTGCGCCGTCGGCGAGTGGTATCGAAAGTGCGGGCGTATCACCACCATTTCAGAATCGTCGGCGGATACCGCCGGACAGCAGACGAGTAGAATTGCCAAAACCAGAAGCCGTTTCATGTGTTTAAGATAAGAAACAAAAGGGCGATGGACAACTCAAACCGGATGTCGCAAGGGAGTATAATTTGATATTGACTTTGTGTCACAAAGGCGCAATCTTGTTAAATTATGGCGTGACCGATAAAACGAAACGACGAGATACTACAGGTATGCTGAATCAGAATGTTCTCGTGCTCAATCAGAATTATGAACCGCTGTCCGTCTGCTCCGCGCGACGGGCGTTTATTCTCATGTTTCTCGGCAAGGCGGAGATGATCGAGAAATACGATGGAATTAAAATCCGTTCCATCACCTCGTCCCATCCCCTGCCTTCGGTGGTTCGGCTGGATCGTTACGTCCGCGCTCCGCATAAAAAAATCCTGTTGAGCCGGAAAAACATCCTGATTCGTGACGGGTATACCTGTTGTTATTGCGGCACCACGCGCGGCCCGATGACCGTCGATCACGTCATCCCCAAGAACACGGGCGGCTCCGACAGCTGGGAAAATCTGGTTTGTGCCTGTGACCGATGCAACAATAAAAAAGGCAATCGTACCCCGGCCAAGGCCGGCATGACCCTTTTGAAAAAGCCCACCCGCCCCAATCATATCACCTATATTCAGCGGTTTATCGGCGTGACCGACAACCGCTGGAAACCGTATCTATTTATGGAGTAATCCTGACCGATGAAAGAAACCATTCTCTCGGGAATGCAGCCGACCGGTGAACTGCATATCGGAAACCTCGAAAGCGCGCTGAAAAACTGGGTTCGCCTTCAGGAAGAATACAATATGTACTGTTGCATTGTCGACTGGCATGCCCTGACCGGAGATTATCAACATACCGAAATCCTCAAGGAACGCATCTTCGAAGTCGCCGTCGATTACATGGCCGCCGGGCTCGATCCCGAAAAATGCGCCATTTTTATCCAATCCGACGTCAAGGAGCACGCCGAACTTCACCTGCTTTTCTCCATGCTGATTACTGTTCCGACCCTGACCCGCCTGCCTACTTATCTGGAGAAAAAGGAGCAGAAAAATCTCGACAGTTACGGCTTTCTGGGATACCCGGTGCTTCAGGCGGCCGATATTTGCGTCTATAACGCCGACAAGGTCCCGGTCGGGAAAGATCAGGAAAAACATGTCTGGCTGGCGGCTGATCTGGCCAAACGTTTCAATGGGCTTTACGGCGACACCCTGGTCGAACCGCAGGTGCTTCTCACCCCGATCCCGACCATTCCGGGGCTGGACGGCAGGAAAATGTCGAAATCGCTGGATAATCATATCGCGCTGGCCGCCACCGAAGAGGAAACGACCGCGCGACTGCGCAAGATGTTCACCGATCCGGAGAAACTTCGCAAGGGCGATCCCGGGCACCCCGAGGTTTGCCCCGTATATATGTTGCATCGCGTATATACGCCGTCTTATGAAGATGAAATCGCTTCGCCCTGTCGTACCGGCGAGCTGGGTTGTGTGGATTGTAAACGCAAACTTGCCGAAAACCTTAATGCGGCTTTGCAACCACTCAGAGAGAAAAGAGTTGTGTTGACTAAAAACCCTGATTATATCTGGGATGTATTGAAAAACGGCGCCGGGCGGGCGCAGGAACGCGCCCGGTCCGTAATGCAAAAGGTGCGCGCCGCCATGAAAATGGATTATTACGGATGACTCAATCTTTGAAAGACAACTATTCGGTCAATCTCGAGGTTTTCCACGGACCGCTGGATTTACTGCTGTATCTCATCAAGAAGGATGAGATCGACATTTATGACATTCCCATTGCGGGGATCACCATGCAGTACATGCAATACATCGAGATGATGAAAATCCTCAACCTCGAACTGGCCGGTGAATATATCCTGATGGCGGCCACTCTGATACGCATCAAGGCCAAACTGCTTCTGCCGCGAGATGATTATGACGGTGAAGAACAAGACCCCCGCCAGGAACTGGTCGCCGCACTTTTGGAATACAAGAAATTCAAAGAGGCCGGAGAGATACTGAGAGAAAAACGAATTTTCGAAGAACGCGTGTATGTTCCGCCCACCATGGGCGGCGATTTCAACCGCAAGAAAGTGATTCTCTCCGACACGACGACATTGTACGATATGCTGACCGCGTTCCGCGAAGTCCTCGAACGTGTCGGCAAAGATCAGTTTTATGAAATAGAACCGGAGGAGATGACGGTCGAAGACCGCATCGAACGCGTCATGGAAATCCTGACTGCACGAGATTCGGTCACGTTCCAGGATTTGTTCTCGGATATGCCCAGCAAGCTGGTGGCCATCCTGACCTTCCTGGCACTATTGGAGTTAACCCGCATGCATCGAGTTTCGATCAGGCAGTCTCTGCCCTTCAGCGAACTGCGCGTTTATCGCGGGGATTTATATGATACGCCTCTGCCGTTTCTCACACCGGAACAGCCCGAGGAAAAGAACAATGACCTTTCGTAATACATGGACGTTTTACTATGAATAGCAATGGCAATTTCGCCCCTATCGTCGAGGCCCTGATCATGTCATCGCCGGAACCGCTTTCGCCGAGAAAAATCGCCGACGTGGTCGCGGACCTGACGCCTTCCGAAGTCGAACATACCGTCGCGGATTTGAACAATAAATACATGACCTCCGATTCCTCATTCCGTATTCGCAAAATTGCCGGCGGGTATCAGCACTATATCACCGAAAATTACGCCTCGTATATCGAGGATCTCAATGTCCGGCGTCGCAGTACCCGGCTTTCGCGGGCCGCTTTGGAGACGCTGGCCATTATCGCCTATCGTCAGCCCGTGACCAAAACCGACGTGGAAATGATTCGGGGGGTTTCCTCCGATTCGGCCATCCATACCCTGCTGGAACGGAAACTGGTAACGCTGGCCGGACGATCGGAAGCGGTCGGGCGTCCTCTGCTGTATAAAACCACCGAGGAATTCCTGAAATTTTTCAATCTCAATTCACACGATGATCTCCCACGCATGGAGGAAATCGAAGAATTGATCTCCAGCAAGGAACCGGACAATCAGGAAAGCCTGCCGTTGGGACCGTTTGTCAATCCTTATTCGGTCAATGGGCTGAAAACGGAACGGTCGATAAAACTGACTCTGCGCAAACCCGGCATGGATGATGAATTCTTGCCGGAAATACCCGTCGCGGACAACCTGACAGAGGACGAATCGACGACAGAAAAATACATTCCCGCAACCGATTCTCCTGATCAGGATAATGAAGAAACGACTCTCGACGAATTCGACCGGGAATCAATAGACGAAGATGAGACGTCGGCCGATTCGGACGACACGATTGAATCCGATTCCATGATACCATCGTCACTCACGGAAAACGATGACCTGATCGTGGAAACATCATCCAATGATGATAAGACATCGTTAGATGATCAATCCGATATGGCTGAGCAGGAAACGGCAGAAGTGGCATCATGTCGCGACAGTGACGATGATATGGCGGAGCGATTCGTCATAGACGAAGAAACATCGCCGACCGAGTCATCCGACACGAATGAACAGGAACCGGTTCGCACCGAATTCGACTCGAAACCTGCCGACGATGCCGCACCCGAATCAACCGATGAGGAACACGGCGAAGATTACGATCAAGAGCCGGAACCGGTCGGCGTTTTGGCCGAATACGATGCCGACGTCGAATCCGACGAGGATGATTCCGAACCGAACGATTCCGCCGGCCATACATCAGAACAGGATCGCATTAATTGACGAGAATCAATAAATATCTTTCCTTGTGTGGGGTAACCTCCCGCCGGGGAGCCGAGCAACTTATCGCTCAGGGCAAAGTCATTGTCAATGACCAGACTGTCGATAAAGTCGGAACGATTATCGATGAAGCCAAAGACGTCGTCAAAGTCAACGGTACCATTGTCACACCGGTAGTCAAAAAGTATTACATTCTTCTGAACAAACCCGGAGGAGTGCTGACCACCCTGCATGATCCCTTCCGCCGCAAAACCGTGGCGCACTTTCTGAAAAAAGTTCCCGCACGCGTTTACCCGGTGGGACGGCTCGATTCCGACACCGAAGGAGTCCTGGTTCTCACCAACGACGGTGATATGGCCTATCGGCTGGCACATCCCAAGTACCAAATTCCCAAAATCTATGAAGCCCTGGTCAAAGGCATGTTCCATGACGAGGACATCGCCAAAATCGCGGACGGAATCAAACTCGATGACGGACATATCGGCCGGGGCAAAACCAAACTCATATCGGTCCGCAACAACACGTCACGGGTCGAAATAACACTTACCGAGGGACATAAACACGAAGTCAAACAGCTATTAAAAGCCGTCGGACACCCGGTATCGGCTCTTCGCCGCGTTTCGTTCGCCGGACTTCGAGTTGACACGTTGAAAATCGGGCGCTGGCGGTTTATCAATCATCATGAAATCCGGCATCTCAAAGATCTCGTCGGAATGTAACACCGCAAAATTAAAAGGCCGCCCGGACGGGCGGCCTTTCTATATGAAAAAAGCACGGGAAGTAGGCTTTTTATATCTCGCTGGTATCGATCTCGTAACGCTTGATCTTGTCGAACAATGTCGTGTAATCGATTTTCAGAGCCTCGGCGCATTTACGCTTGTTGCCGCGGACCTGGCTGAGAACCCGGAGTATGGCCGCGCGTTCCGCCTGACGCTGGGCATGAGAACCGATTTCCTTGAGTCCGGCTCCTTCTCGCAAACGAATCTCGTTCGGCGTTGAAAGCCGAATCGCCATATGATCCGGCGTGATCTTTTTTCCCTCGGCCAGGATAATCGACCGCTCGATGGTATTCTCCAGTTCACGAACATTGCCCGGCCAGTGGTATTTTTCCATAATCGAAATCGCTTCACGCGAAAGTGATTTTATCGGTTTTTTCATGTCACGGCAGTACTTGACAATAAAATATTCCGCCAGTGGTTTGACATCGCCACGCCGATCGCGAAGCGGCGGGATCGTAATCGGGAATACCGACAACCGGTAAAACAAATCCTCACGGAAGGTTTTCTTCTTGATCATCTCGTTGAGATCCATATTGGTCGCGGCGATCACCCGCACGTCGACCGACACCGGTTTGGTTCCACCCAAACGTTCGAAACTTTTCTGTTGAAGCACCCGCAGGAGCTTGGCCTGAAGTGATATATCCATATCACCGATTTCATCGAGAAAGATCGTCCCTCCCTCGGCGATTTCGAATTTACCCATTTTCCTGGCCACGGAACTGGTAAAGGCCCCTTTCTCTGAACCGAACAATTCGTTTTCCAGCAGTTCGCGCGGAATCGCGGCGCAGTTGATCGCGACATACGGCTTGTCTCGTCGCGGCGACAGATTGTGAATGGCGCGGGCAAACAATTCCTTGCCCGTTCCGGATTCTCCCTGAAGCAGAACCGATGTATCGGACACCGCAACTTTCTGCACCAACCGCGACACCTCGATCATTTTATCATCCTGACCGATGATCTCACTGAAACCGAGATTCTGAGCCAGTTCCTCTCGCAGAAGACTGTTTTCGGCAATAAGGCGTCGGTTTTCCAGAGCGCGTTCGATCAGCATGGACAGATGATCCGGGTCGAACGGCTTGGTAATAAAATCAAAGGCTCCCTGTTTCATGGCGGAAACTGCCGATTCCACCGTCCCGTACGCAGTCATGATGATCACCGCCATATCCTGATCGAGGTCTTTGAGATTGGACAGGACTTCCAAACCATCCATATTCGGCATTTTCAAATCGGTCAACACCAGATCGTAATTTTTCAGACGGGCCATATCAACCGCTTTTTTGCCGTCCTCCACGGTATCCACCACATATCCGTCTTCCACCAGCGTCTGCGACAGCATGGTTCGCATCGAATCTTTATCGTCAACAACCAGTATGCTCGGCATGTTTACTCCTTGAGTCACTGACATTGTCTTGTGTCCTCGCCTTACTATGGCGGATTCTCCTTAGATTATCGGCCTAATCCAATAATCATGCATATCAAATTTTGCACAATTTCCGGCGCAAAAGCTTACCCGGCAAGCAATTGCCGTAAACGTCGACACGGCACCGACCTGTTACCCTATAAGATGATGACTGTCTGGAGATTATTGCACTTTGCGACGATAGTCCAACCGTCGAGTCGACAGCTTGCCGCAAATATCGAAATTGTAGAAATACAACTTGTATTGAAGTCCCACTCCCCGTTCGTTTTTCACCGACCAGGTATGCGTATATGATCCCGGCGTAAAGACTGAATCGATCAGGGTGCGGACAACGCGGTCCGGCGTCAATCGAACATCAACGACCACCCGACAGGGATCCTCGCCCGGAACGACAAAGCCGAAGGTCAGCGTATCCGGGGGATAGACATATTCCGCATATCGGGGATCGGCCTTGTTCACGACACGGTCAAGATCGGCCGTGCGGGCCGGCGGACCGATATAGGTCTGGGTGTTGTCATTGCCGCGCCAGAAACAGCACCCGGCCATACCCAGAATAATGAGTGATGAAATCACGATGACAAACAGCGCTTTCATAGTATACATGTATACACATATCGGCGCAAAGACACAAGAATTAAAAGAAAAATTCAGGAATCGATTGGGCCTCAACTCAGGGACGACAGTTGCGACAGGGAGCATATCCCTGATTCAGCGCCTCGTCCCGCGTTTCAAATCGAATCAATTCGGACTGTGGACGATTGCGTACCGTCCGGCATTCGGGACGATGAAACCGCAGACTCTTTTTCGTGGCCAGATAGTACGGTTCCGGCGTCCGGGGAATCGACCAGATTCCGATTTTTTTCGATAGAGCATCGGCCTGAGCCTTCTGCATGCGTTCAACCAGTGAGTCGTCGTCTATTTCATTCGGGAAAAAATAGACATTGCCCAATCCCCGCCGAACGAGTTCCTCGTTGACCAGCAGGGTGTCGACATGGAGGTACCCCAGCAATCGACCGTAAGCATCCCGCCGGCGCGAGGAAAACGTCACTCGTACGGTCTTGCCCTGCACCAACGCGGCGGTCAGAGCCGTGGCCGAATCGTAAAACGGATCATCCCGTTCCGGGCAATCGACACCAAGCAGACGCAGTTGATCGCCTCCCGGAAGTTCCACCGTGTCACCGTCGATCACGCCAATCACCTGCAGACGATCATCGGGCCGATAGTCCCGACCGATATCACCGACCAGGCGCACCAATACCAGCAGGACGACAAAAAACGGAACCAGGAATATGGGACGTCGGATGTTCATTCTCGCACACCTTTCGTGTAATATGCGGTATGGATCACTGCTTCGCAACCATCTCGCGGACTTTTTTCGCGGAATTTCTATCCGTCCATAGTGCAACGAATTATCGCC
>CAZVNK010000057.1:0-10733 GCA_964628115.1 uncultured Ignavibacteriaceae bacterium
GATTCTCACCGGAAACACGGTACATATCATGGGTTCAATGATCACGATATTTTTAATACCGATCGCGGTGTTGAACTCGATTCACATTATATCCGAATTCCACGATCGGTACCAGAAATACAAACATAAAAAGTCCACGATCAAAGCCACCATCGGCGATTTGTTTATCCCGATGTTGTTCACCACCGTCACGACCATCGTCGGCTTTATTTCGCTGGCGCTGACGCCGATTCCGCCGGTGCGGGTGTTCGGTATTTTCGTGGCGTTCGGTATTTTCGTGGCGTGGCTGTTGTCAATCACGTTCAATCCGGCTTTCGCGGTGTTGATTTCCGATAAGTCCCTGCGGAAATTCGGGAAGTCCGACGATGAACACGGACTGCTGTCGCGCCTGATGCACGTCTTCCGGAATTTCAGTTTCCGACATTACAAGGGGATTCTATTCGGTTCGGCGGTGGTGGTCGTGGTCGCCGCGATCGGTCTGAGCATGATCGTGGTCAACGACAACCCGGTCAAATGGTTTAAGCAGAATCATCCCCTGCGTATCGCCGATGCCAAACTCAACCAGCATCTTGCGGGAACCTACATGAATTACCTGGTCTTCGAAAGCGACGAACCGGATGCCATGAAGGATCCCGAGACTCTACGCTATATCGAAGGAATGCAGAGACATCTAGAACAGAACCGTATCGTCGGTTCGACCACCGGCCTGACGGATATTGTCAAGAAAGTGCGGTATGAGCTGTTCGACGCCGATCCGGCCAAGAATGCCATCCCGGACAACCAGAATGAAATCGCTCAGAATCTGTTCCTGTTCGAAATTTCCGGCGGCAATCCCGACGACCTGTTCAAGTTCGTCACGCAGGATTATGACAAGGTCAATGTCTGGGTGCAAATGCGCGAGGGAGACAACAACTCGGTGATGGGGGTAGTCAAAGACGCCGAGACATATTTCGCCGAAAATCCGCCGCCGTCGGAAATGACGATGCGCTGGGCGGGATTGCCCTATGTCAATGTCGTTTGGCAGGAAAAGATGGTCGGCGGGATGCGCTCGGCTCTGCTGAGTTCGTTCGCGGTGGAGTTCATCATGATGGTGTTCCTGTTCCGGTCGCCGCTTTTGGGCTTGATCTCGATGTTGCCGCTGTCGATCACCATTATGGCGATTTACGGTGCAATCGGATATATCGGCAAACCGTACGACATGCCGGTGGCGGTGCTGTCGTCGCTGACGTTGGGCCTGTCGATTGACTTTGCCATTCACTTTATCAAGCGGTCAAAATACATCCATGAAAAAACCGGGGATTTCAAACAGACGTTCCCAGAAATATTCGAGGGACTGGCGCGCGCCATCAGCCGCAACGTGCTGGTGATCGCGATCGGCTTTGTCCCGATGTTTTTCTCGTCGCTGGTGCCGTATATCACGGTCGGTTCGTTTTTCTTCGCGATCATGATAGTGTCCGGCGCGGTGACGATGTTGCTTTTGCCCGCGATATTTATCGTGTCGCAGAAGAAGCTGTTCCCGGCAATGGAAGTCGCCACAATTGAAACGAAACATGAAGTCGTCAACGAATAAAAGAGAAATGGAGAATACAATGAAGATGCACGGACTATTTACGATGTTTGCGGTGATCCTGATGATTGTGGCGGTCAATGCCAAAGCGCAGGACAACCAGGCCGAAGAACTGATGAAAAAGGCGCATTTGGCCCTGTTTTACGCCGGCGATGACGGCGCCGCCGAAGTGACCATGAAGATTGTCAATTCCAAAGGCAAAGAGCGCCTGCGCGAGTTCACCATGTTGCGCCTCGATATCGCCGAGGGCGGCAAGCAGGATTATTACACCTATTTCAAGAAACCGCATGATGTGTCGCGGTTGACGTTCATGGTGCACAAGATTCCGTTCGAAACCGACAATCGGTGGTTGTACGTGCCTGCGGTCGATCTGGTCAAGCGAATTTCCGCCGATGACAAGAATTCCAGTTTCGTCGGGTCGGATTTCACGTACGAAGACGTCTCCGGGCGTCACTGGAGCGAGGACAATCACAAGATTCTTCGTGAGGACAAACTCGGCGACCGTGACGTGTATATCGTCGAGTCGATCCCGAAAGAGGAATACAAGGGATTCGCCCGCAAGGTGACCTATATCGACAAGGAGCATTTCCTGCCGCTCAAGGAAGAGTACTTCGACAAGAAAGACAAACTCGAGCGGATTTTCACCGCGGAGCGAGTCGATGAGATCGAGGGTATCCAGACCGCGACGCTTCGCAAGATGGAAAACGTCCGGAAGGGACAGTACACGACGGTGGAATTCACCAGTATCGACTATAATATCGGGATGAAGGAAAACATCTTCACCGAACGCTATCTCAAGAATCCGCCGCGTGAGTATATCAAGTAAGGGAAGGACAAGGTGAATACGATGTTGAAAATAACCGGACTAACGGCACTGATAGTATTCGTGATGATGGTCTCGACCGGCATGGCCGGCGAGACCTATATCACGGGATTTATGCAGGGATTGTACGGAGGCGGTCTCGATGAGAACAACCCGACCGACGCGGAAATGACCGCTTCCGAAGCCCGTCTGCAATTGCGGCTGGAATCTTTTTCGGATGCCGCCGAAGTTTTCGGGCGACTCGATTTCGTCTATGACGATTATTATCAGCCGAACTACGACTGGGAACTGCGCGAGGGGTATGTCAAGTTTCGGCTGGGAAGCAAACTCGATTTCAAAGTCGGCCGTCAGATTATCACCTGGGGAACCGGCGACTTGATCTTCATCAACGATTTGTTCGCCAAGGACTACCGCTCGTTTTTCAGCGGGCGGGACGACCAGTATCTCAAGGCCCCGCATAACGCGCTTCGCGGCGCGTACTATTCGCCGATCGGGACGTTCTCGCTGATATATACTCCGCGCTTCACGCCGAACCGTATCCCGACCGGAGAACGGTTGAGTTATTTCAATCCGATGGCCGGCACGATTGTCGGGGGAGAGGATTACTATTTCGAAGGCAGGATGCCCTCAGCGAAATTCAAGAACAGCGAAATCGCCGCCCGGTACAGCCGGTATTTCGGAACCATCGACGCGGCACTCTATTTCTACCGGGGCTTTTACAAGAATCCGGTCGGACTGGATATGGTCGAGATGGCGGCGTACTATCCGCGCCTGTATGTGTACGGCGCATCGGTGCGTCTGCCGATTCTGGGCGGGATCGCCTGGCTGGAATCCGGGTATTATGATTCGCGCGACGACACCGACGGCGACAATCCGCTGATTCCCAATTCCACGGTCAGCTCCATGGTGGGATTCGAACGCCAGATCAATTCGAATCTGACCGCCAATATGCAGTACCAGAACGAATACATGATCGACCATGACATCTATACCGCGAATCTTCCCGAAGGATCGACCGAGGCCGACGAAATGTACCATCTGGTGACGACGCGTCTGACGCAGTTGTTGTGGATGGAAACCGTGACGGTGTCGGCGTTCGGCTTTTATTCCCCCTCGGAGGAGGACTTTTACGGGCGGTTTTCGGTCAGTTACAAGTACACCGATGCGTTGACCCTGACTGCAGGCGCCAATATCTTCGACGGCAACGACGAGTGGACCGATTTCGGCGCGTTTCAGAAAAACGATAACGCCTATGTCAAGATGACGTACGGATTTTAAGCGGGAGAAACAAAGATGACTTTGGAAAGCAGTATTCGCCTGATGGCTGGGATTATGGTGCTGGCATCGCTTTCACTGGGATATTTCGTGTCGCCGTTGTGGTTTCTGTTGACGGCATTCGTGGGATTCAACCTGGTGCAGTCATCGTTTACGAAATTCTGCCCGGCTGAAATGATTTTTGCCCGGCTCTTCTTTGACAAGAAGTAACGGCAGTGTCACGCGGGGGTGGTTATCGACCGCCCCCGTATTTTTATGCAACAAATCCGGCACTGATATCCTCTGGAATCATGCGCTTAGGAATTCCCTCTTAAGAATGGGTAAAAAAGCATAACACAGATCAGTGAAACGACAAAAATAACCGCAATAGTGAGACAAAAATGTCTTATCCCGATTAGTCCTGAATCCAGCCGAGTTGCTCGGCCATGGTGAGCCGGTCGAAAAATCCCCGGATCGCCTTTATTTTGCCACTCTCGAGTTCGATGATATCGACCGCCTGCACGAACACTTTTTTATTGCTGGGTGGGGTGTCCGGAAGCGGGCCGGTATTGGCGCCGAGGATGTGATATTCCACGAGATATTTACAGTCGTCCACTTTCGAGACGGCGGCGATTTGAAGTGTGTAATCCGGGAAGGCGGCAAACATCGTTTTCGCATATTCGACCAGCGCCGTCGGTGTCACGGCTTTGCCGGCCGAGGGATCGCTGTAATTGGCATTTCTGTGGAAACATTCCGCAATGGAATCGGGATCATGCCTGTTCCAGGCGTCGTAGTACGCGGCGACGGTTTTATCGGTGCTCATGCCCAGACCTTTCTGTTTTATCGGTGCGGCTATTTTCTCAAATTGCTTAATTCCGACAAGGTAAGGTATGCTGATGGAATTTCAAGCCCCCGTTCTTATTCTTTTTCAAGTTTTTTCACTTTTTTGTACAGATGCGACCGCTCCAGTCCAAGTTGCCGGGCGGTTTCCGACATGTTACCGTCATTGCGCGTGATTGCATCCTCGATATACTCCCGTTCGAATTTCTCCACCGCCTCCTTTAATGAGACAATCTCTCGCGATGATTTCTGCGGCAGTAATGTCTTGAGATCGACCGGGCCGACCGGGTCGGTGTCACAATATATATGTACCCGCTCCATGAGATTTTTCAATTCACGGACGTTCCCGGGAAACGGATATCGCTTTAGTGATTCCAGAGCTTCTTCGGAGAGACGCTTTTCGCCCGTGCCGGACTCGCCCGCGAATCTTTGCAGAAAATATTGGCACAGCATGGGGATATCGGTGACACGTTCCCTCAGTGGAGGAAGGATAAACTGCACGACGTTGAGGCGATAGAGTAAATCCTCGCGAAACCGGCCGTCGGACACCATCTGTTCGAGGCTTTTGTTGGACGCCGCGATTATAGTGCAGGCCACGGGAATGTTTTTATCCGATCCGACCGGGCTGATTTCGCGCGCCTCGATCGCCCGAAGAATTTTGGCCTGTGCCGCCATAGTCATCTCACTGATCTCATCGAGGAAAATCGTCCCATTGTCGGCTTCCAGAAAATACCCCCGGCGGGCTTTCGACGCTCCCGTGAACGCCCCGGGGACGTGCCCGAACAATTCCGATTCCACCAGATCGGCGGGAAGTGCGGCGCAATTGACCGCGACAAACGGGCCGTTGGGAGTCCGCCCGCAACGATGAATCATCCGCGCCACCAGTTCCTTGCCGGTTCCGTTCTCCCCGAGAATAAGAAACTGCGACGTTTTCGCGGCGGATTTTTCGATGTCGGCCTTGAGCCTAACGATATGTTGCGACTTCCCGACAAAGTCACCGTACAACCGAGAATCCAGCCGTTTCGTTTCCGAAACCAGGCGACTTTTGCCGAGAGCATTATCGATCGTGACCAGCACCCGATCAAGCGACAGCGGTTTTTCGATAAAGTCGTACGCCCCGGCGCGGATCGCGTCGACCGCCATATCGACGTCAGCGTGACCGGAAATCATGACGACGGTTTGTTCCGGGCGTTGTTTTACGATCTGTTTGAGTAAATCCAGACCGTTGCCGTCAGGAAGCATGACGTCCAGAAAGACCAGATCGAATCCGGCCTTGATATAGTCCCGTCCGCGAGCGCAGTTTTCGGCGGTTACGGTGTCGTACCCGCGTCGGTCGAGCGCAGATTTTAACGTCCGGCGAATCTCGCTTTCGTCATCGATTATCAGAATCCTGGCCATGGTGCAGGGGGAGGTCGATTACCACCCCGGCTCCTCCTTCTTTGCGGTTGTATAAAGTGATCGTTCCGTTATGGTCATGCACGATCCGCTGGCAAATTACCAGTCCCAGTCCCGATCCGCCCGGACGGGTGGTGACATAGGGAACAAACGGATCGTCCAAAATCTCGCGGGGAAATCCCGGCCCGTTATCCTCGATGGTGATATGCAAATACTTCGTGTCGTCATGGAATGTAATGTTTGTCACGGTTTCCGACCCGGAATCCAGACTGTTTTTTATGATGTTTATCAACACCTGCTGAATCAAATCGGGATCGAGTTGTATCCGTTCCGTCTTGGTGCGATTCTCAATGGATAGTCGCCCGGCTTCGATTTCGTGGGAGTACAGGCTGATAACGCCGTCACCGATTGATTTGATCTTTACCGTTGTCGTTTTCGGAGTGCCCATACGGGCAAACCCGGCGAATTCATCGATCAATGTCGTCATGCGCCGAACTTCTTTTTTAATCGTGGCGGTGGTTTCATCCAGAATGACTCCGAAATCATCGCGTTTCTCGTGGTACGAACGGCGCAGATCATCGGCGCTGATTTCTATCGGCGTCAGCGGGTTTTTCAATTCATGCGCGATTTTCTGACCGATCGCTTTCCAGGCGGCTATCTTTTCGGTGGTGGCCAGACGACTGCGTGTGTCTTTCAGTTTGGCGGTCATATCACTGAACGAGTCCGCCAACTGCGAAAATTCGCCTTCCTCATAGGCCATCACGGGAGTATGGTAATCACCCTCGGCAATACGCGACGTGGCCGTAATCAGGTTGTCGATCTCCCGTTTGGCGCGTCCGGTGATATACATCCCAAAGGCGATCGCGGCCAAAATGGCAATCAGCGCGACCATTGCGGTAATCTTAACCAGCGACAAAAACAACGGCCGTTCCGCATTGCCTTTAAAAACGGCGGTAAGATAATAGCCCGCGTCATTTCCTCCGACCAGCAGAGTATATAACACTCCGTCGCTCTCCATCAGGCGCCCTTTTTGCAAAATCGCCGGATTGGGTGTCGACGGCAGTGAATCACCGGAGAACGACAGGAATATATCGGCATTCATGATTTCGGCGAGCATGCTTCGATATCCTTCATCGAAATAAACTCCAGTGTATATTCCGAAGCCGCTGTTTGTTTCGAGCAGGTAGGCGCAGGCGGCATGGGGGCCGTTGATATCGTACTCAATCGTTTCGAGACGCGAATCGGTTTTCCCGATCATTTGTTCGCCGATCAGACCGGGACGGTGCCCCGAAACCAGCACCGTATGGTTGGAATCAAGAATCTCAAGAAAGTCGACACCGTGCGCTTCCGCGCTGATACGAACGTCGCGAATACGTCCGGACTGTATCATCAGGATGGCGTTTTTTATATCCGGTTGTATGAGCAGAGACTGCAAGCGGCCGAATAATTCTGTCTGATACTTTTGATCGAAACGCTGAAATTGACGAAGTCGTTCGGTGGCATCTTGTAAATATCTATGCTCCGCCTGCTTGATGGAATGAAAGTAAATCACCATGATAATCAGCGCCGGCGGAAGCAGGGCGATTGCGATCAGGTACAGGCGTATTTTGCCGGTGAACGTCATGTCGTTACCGCCCGGGTATTTCAGGCAAAGTGATCTTTGACAGCGATTTCAGGTCCAGATATCCATCGGGATCGAATCCGTAATCCTGTAGATGACTATCATAAATAAAATAAATCGTCGGTCGGTACAGGGGAAAGACTCCGATATCCTCTTTTAAGGCGCGGTCGATTTTGCCGACATAGTAATCCCGGATTTGTTCCGTGGCCGCGTTCTCCGCCGATTCGATGTACTTGCCGATGATGGCCACCGTGGGATTGATTTGCATGCCGGGGATCGTGTCGGAACTGACGATGTCATAGACATATTTCAGGCTGTACAGGGGATCATGACGATCCAGCGGGACAAAACACAGATACATATCCCCCTCGTACCAGTCCGACGTTATTCGTGTCCGGACTTTGTCGCGGGAGAGAATATCGGCAAAATAGGCTCCCGTTTTCTGCAGTTGTTTGTCGAACACCGCCAGCGCCAGATGGTCGGGATGGTTTCGCACCGAATGCATCAACTGCCGTCCCGCTTCTGAATCGTAAGGGTACGCCCGGTGATCGGCGCTGTCACTCAGATACAGACGAGTTTGCACGGTGATGCTGTCGCCGGTGAAAAAGACGTACGGTTTATCCGGATTAAAGCGATAGTACATGGCCGTCGAGAGAATGCCCCCGTGATTGAACACCCGCGAGACATTGGGAATCAACGCCGCGAAGTAATTCGCCGGTGTCGATATAAACTCCGCGTTCTCGACCGGCGGACGGGGTTCGCCGTAGGAGAAATACCCGTCAAGACCGCCGCCCGAAAACGCCAGCTCCATTTCAAACAGCGATTCATATCGATTAAAAAGCAGGCGATTGCCCGAGTCAGTCATCAACGCATGTCCGACCGGGACAATCGTGGGAACGACGTGCAACGGCGGGAAGTCCCTGGTCGGAAATTCGGTTGACAGGGGAAGCGTTTTAAATTCGGCGGCTCCGATTCTTATCGCCGCCAATGAATCGATATCCACCGCGTCAATGACGACGTGCAGACGTTCGATGTTTTTTCCCTCGAAGGGATAATCCAGCGGATAACTGATCGATACTCCCGGTTCGGAAAATTCGATCAGGCCATGCCCCAGCACGACTCGCCCGCGATACACCACGTATTTGCAGTCGGGGTACACATATTTTTCCAGCCCGGTTGAAAAATACAATCGATTCAGTTTGTACTGCAAAACCGAGCATTCCACTTCTTTTCCGAAGGCCGTCGATGTCAAGGCCGCTATGATTAGCAACAGGCCGATCAGGTGCTTGCAAAATTTAGTCATATACTCTGATTGTGTTGACAAACGCTGTTTTCCCACATGATTGTTATATCATACATATCTGTTTCAACGCCATGTGTCAATAATGACACATGAAAATCTTTGGTTTTCCATGACTTATATATCTATATCGGCTAAATGTGTCAAATGTGACACGGTTTGGCTTCGTTTTAATTCTGACGTTTCTTGTTAAGTAACTGTCTGACAACGACAAACGTTCTCGGCATCGGTTTTGATATACCCACAAGTGAACTGCAAACCACAACCGAAAGGAGAACGAAAAATGAAAAAACTCATGATCTCAACAGCGATGGGAGCGATGGTGCTGGCCGGGATACTGCTTATGGTCGGCTGTAGCGATGACAACTCGGCGAAGAAAAAAGGCGCGCTTGACAATATTATCGACACGATCGCGGCCGACGTCGCCGAGGGCATGGTGGATGCCGCCTTTGCCAATGCACTTGCGGAGGAGAAAGAATATATCGGCCCGAAACCGGCCGATGTCCGGTATGATTTCGATGATATCCTGCTGGTCGATTCCACTCTGTATGCCGTGTACGACGGCGGTATTGTGATATGTGATATGACAACCAAAGAGTCTGTCACCATCGACACCGATGAAAAATTCAATGCCGTGGTCGTGCACGATGGCAGTGTGTTCGTGGGCGGCGAGGCATTGTACACCGTCGAGGATACCCTGCTGGTTCGCCTCGATATCGCCTTCGATGGCATTATCAGCAGTCTGTACAGCTATGGATACCGGTTGATGATCGGCACCGATTGCGGTCTGTTTTCCATGAGTGATTCGGGAGAGGAAATCCTTATGGAGGAAGTGGCGGTGACCGATATGGCCTGTGACGGCGACGGCCTCTGGGTCGGAACCGACGGGCAGGGATTGTATCGTTGGGACGGCGACGAGTTCCACAAACGCTTTCTCCTGCGCGACACGACCATCTTCGATATTGTCAACAGCGTGACCTACAGCCATCAGCATCTGTATCTCGGCACCGACGTCGGATTGTTTGTTTACGACGGCGGACGCTGGTTGCAGTTGACGGTCGCGGATGGATTGCCGTCCGATATCGTCGAGACCGTCGATGCCACGTCGTGGGTGATCCTGATCGGAACCGCGAACGGAGTGATATCATTCTATAACAACGAATTCCTGCCGGTTCCGGAATTGGAAGAGAAAAGGATCAACGCCTTTCAGCGTTTCGGGAATAAAATAATCGCCGCCACCGATCATGAAGGAGTCATCATGAAATCGGGGAAAGCCGTTACGACCCTGGTGATGTCTGAAGATACAGATGGTGATAGTGAAACCGCATCGGAGGATGATGTCTTCTCTTTCTCGGCTGAATAGGTCCCATCTTTTAAAAGTTGGGTAAACAGATGGGGCTGTCCGGGCCTCCCGAATGAGATTCGGGAGGCTTTTTATCGTACAATAAAAAAGGGGACGGGTGGCTCCGTCCCCTTGCTACCTGACGGTTTTATCGCTCCGCAAGCTGGTCCTGGTATCTTTCCGCCAGTGAAACAAGATCGGCCAGTTCGCGGACGTCACCGGATCGGGTCTGACGATACACGTCATCGACCAGAGCATACACGTCACTCAGTTTGGAATCTTTGGCCCAGTATGATTTATCGAGAATTTCCGCGAACTCGGCGGCGGCCGCGGCGAGTTTGAACTCGGTCGTGCATGATTGGAAACGACGCCGGAAATCCCGCCCGGTAATACCGAACCGGATCTCATCGGCTTCGCGCGTCACATCCGGCGCTTTGAAACGAATGAACACGTCGGCCACTCGACCTAAGGGGGCGTTATGATGGAATTTTATTTCGTATAGTGCCGTCACGTTATGTCCCGAACCGATTTCTCCGCCGTCCTCTTTGTCATCGCGGAATTTGTCGTCGGCCACGTCACGGTTTTCATATC
>CAZVNK010000058.1:0-9775 GCA_964628115.1 uncultured Ignavibacteriaceae bacterium
AAACCCGTTGTCGTTGTGGATCCCGCTCACGGTGGTGAGGATTTCGGCGCTGTCGACACCCCGGCCGACGTCGATTTTTTATATTACGGGGCGATCACCAACACGATTCTGAACGATTTCCCTCCGCACAATCCGGCCTTCGCGGGGGTCAAACTGACCCAGCCCTATCTGCAGTACTATCCGGCGGCCATGATCGCGAAAGTAACGAATCCCTATAATGCCATGCGGCTGTTGAACGTGCTATATTTGGTTTTGTTCGGTTGTCTGCTTCGGCGTTATTTTTCCGGGCGTTACGGGATCGCGCTGGTGATGTTGTTTGCGGCGTCGACGTTCGGCACGACGATCAACGCGCCCGGCGTGGATTTTATCGCGCGGGGATTCACCCACGTGCCGTTTTTCATTCTTCTGACGGTTGCGCTGTACGATGCCGATGTTAAACGACGGTTTTTGGCGCTGGCGGCGGCGGCGTTCGTGAACGGGTATTTGATGCTGATGGTCCTGCCGTTTCTGGCAATAGTCACGATTCTCGAAAAAAAGCGCGAGTCGATGTATTTAATGGCGGCGGGAGTAATCGCCACGGCATTATCGGCGCTGTTTATCTCATCGGAAGTGACCGTTCGTCCCTGGCATTTTGTCATCACGGAATCTTTCCATTTCGATCCGATTGAAATGATCAAACATGCCGTGCCGTTTCTGGTGCTGTCGGCATTCTACCATGAGCGGCGGATGTTGATCCTTCTGGCGACGGCGGGATTGTTCGGCACGTTTATTCACTATAATCCGTTTTTCCCGGTATTCATGATTTATTTCGCGGGTGCGATGATGATCGCCGGCGGCAAACCCCGGTTCCCCAAATCAGGACTCCCGGCGGGAGTGTTCGCGGCGGTTTTGTTTGTCGGGTTTATCATCTCGGCTTATCAGAAATACGATCCCGAAGCGGGCAGTTATTTCCCCAGGCATGACGAGCGCACCCGGAACGCGGTCGACTGGCTGGAAAAGCATACCGACCGATCAACCGTCATTGCGGCATTGACCGCCGATGAGCACGATTTGGCGCTGGTCATGGACAAACGGTCGGTGTATCTGGGATATATCGGTCATGTGGGGCATCTCGGTCTGGACTGGAAACCACGCTACGAGAACACGATGCGGCTGTACACATCGGGGATCGCGCCACCTGAGGCGGACTATGTGTTTTACGGCCCGGTCGAACGCACGTATTTCCCGAACGCCGTTTTGCCTTTCGACACGGCATATTCGGACGGCTCGGTGACGGTGTATCGTATTGGCGGCAAACAGTGAAACCGCTTCATCCCCTCCTGATTGTGCAATATCCGCACAGTCGGGAAAAGGGCTTATTTTTGTTGTTTCTTTCCTGACCATTTTATATAATCTAAGCTGTTGCGCTGAAACCGTTAGCGATAAATTAACGTAACCTGTACTGTAAAGAGCATTTGCAAGACGAAGACAAAGAACTGATTCAAAGCGCCCTTGGGGGGAATCAGGACGCTTACAAGAGATTGATGGTTCGGCATCGTCCGGCGATCTTTCATATTATCTATCGGATCGTGCGGGGTGAAGAAGTTGTCGAAGATCTTGTACAGGAGACGTTTATGAAGGCGTTCGCATCACTGGCAACGTATCGGTCGGAATACAAGTTTTCCACTTGGTTGTACCGTATTGCCGCCAATGCCGCTATCGACTATCTCCGCAAGAAACGCCTGCGCACGCTGTCACTGGACTCACCGCCGGATACCGGCGACGGGGCGTCGACGATCGACATTCCGGACAATTCGTATAATCCCGAACAGGATATCGTCAATCGCGAGCAACGCCTTTCGATTAATGAGGCGATCGATTCTCTTCCTGAAAAGTACCGCGTGGTCATTGTCTATCGGCACAAGGACGACAAGTCGTACGAGGAAATCGCCGAATCTTTGAATATTCCCATCGGCACGGTCAAGGCTCGCATTTTTCGCGCTCGCGAGTTGTTGAAAAAGAAACTGCGCCCGTTATAAGGTGCAGGGAGTGGCACGTCATGAAAAGAATGGTCTTATACGTATTCATCGCCGTTTTATGGATTGGAACAGCGACCGCCAATACTTTTCGTGTTACCTATCAGAAAACCATCGACGTCGGCAGTAAGCCAATCCTGTCGGTCACCAATACTTCCGGCGAGATCAAAGTCACCGGGACTTCCGCGGGTAATATCGTCATCGACGCGGTCAAGACAATAAATGCCGACACCGAAGAAAAGGCCGAGCAGTTGGAGGAATATCTCGACATTCAGGTCAACAAGCAGGGCAATCAGGTCAACGTCGTCACCACTCTGGCCAAAGAGGGGCAACAGAAGCCTTCGTTCTGGGATCGCCTGCTCGGGAAAAAAACCGATCCGATCGGACAGGTCGATTTTGCCATTGCGGTTCCCTATGCGTGTCAGGTTCAACTTACCAACGCTTCCGGTGACATCCTCGTGGCCGACGTGGCCAACGACGTGTACGCCTCGGGGACATCGGGAGCCGTGACCCTGCATGATATCCGTGCCCCACTGGTAATCGAATCCAATTCCGGCGCCGTATCCATCGCGCGGGTGCAGGGGGACGTTGACATCTCATCGACCGGCAGTTCGATTGCGCTGGAAGCGATATCCGGACGTACCGAAGTGCGCGCCACGTCGGGTTCATTGACCGGAGCGCACCTTGACGGGCAGGTGAAAATTTCAAAGACGTCCGGCAGTATCGAATTGACATACCTGACCGGCGATCTCCGGGTCAAATCGACCTCGGGCAGTATCTCGGTTACGCAGGAGTCCGGCGGGATCGACATTCAGACGCATTCCGGCGACGTCACCATCCAGACCGAGATGCGTTCCGATCTGGGTTACTACGTTGAGACCATATCAGGCAATATTATTTTCAAAGTTCCGGGACGTGCATCCGGGACGATAAATTTGCAGTCGCTGACGGGAGAGATAAACACCGAGCACCCGGTGACCATTCGCTCCTTTTCGAAAAACAAGTTGATCGGTGATTTCGGAGGATCGGGGCCGAAGGTCTCGCTTGCGACGGAATCCGGCGACATTTTATTGGGGCAATATTAGGTAATACCATGAAACCGGGCGGATACATACTGCTTCTGCTGATAATCGGGCTTTGTGCGCCGATGGCGACGACGGCCGATTCCGCAAGACAGGCCGAAGCGACGGCGACGGCCAGTTCCACGGGGCAGGCGAAGACGGAAATAACCGTTACGATCGAAGATTCCGACACCGAAACGGCGGACAGTGGCGCCGATACGCTGTTCCGTGAGTTGCACCTTTCACCGGACGGTATTTTCGGTGTCGACACCACCGGCCGCGAGTGGGATTACGATTTCAGTCGCGACGCATTCATTCGCGGCGACCTCGACGCATCCGGTGGTACCGAGACGGTGTTCACCGGAAAAAGCCCCAGTACACCGACACTCGATATTCAGGAACCTCCGGATTTACGTATCACGCGCTACGACGGATTGCAGATGGGATCGGTGACGGTCGAAAAAGATGAGAAAGTGGTCGGATCGATCGTGGCGATGGGTGCGATCACGGTTGAGGGACGCGTTACCGGCGACGTCTTTTCCTATTCCATGGTAACGGTGGCCAGGACCGGCGAGATATACGGCAACGTGCGGGCACCACGCATAGTCAAAATGCGCGGCGCGGTTATTCACGGCACGCGCAGTGAAACCGATCTGCCGCAGATTCCCGAATTTCAGTTTCTCGAAAAAACATCGTATACCCAGCTTTTGATCAGCGGAGGATTGTTTTTGCTTTTTGTCCTCGGCACTCTTCTCGCGGCGGCGATAGTGCCGAATCAAATCGACCGACTCAAGGTTTGCGTTCAGACCGGGCCGGTAAAATCCTTCTTCGCCGGATTGCTGGTATGGATTCTCCTGACGCCGGCCATGGCGCTTTTGTGCCTGACCATAATCGGCATCCCCATCGCGGTCATCATCGTACCGATCGGCCTGATAATCGGGGTGGTTTTGGGCGTTCTGGGTTGCAGTCAGCTGGTCGGAGAAAAAGCCCGCACCTGGTTTTCGTTCGCGTACGAATCGCAGTTGATGCGAATGCTGGTCGGTCTCGCGATGCTGTCGCTGTTGTGGCTTTTGGCCGGCTTGTTGAAAATACCGCCGTCATCGGTCAGCCGGGGATTCGCCGACTTCTTCACGGCCATCGCCTGGATCATCTGGGGTATTGTCGCGACGATGGGTATCGGGGCCATTATGATGACCCGTTTCGGAAGCCGGGATTGCCGCAAGGTGATGATGGACCGGTGGCAACAGATCAAGGTGGAACCGTCACCCGCACCTCCGCCACCGTCTCCCCCACCGCTCAAACCGGATGATGACGAACACGCCAAATAAAATCGGAGGAAAAACAATGAATACATTGCGTATCGCAATTGTCGCGATTACGGTCATACTGCTATCGGCTGTACTTGCGGTCGCCGATGAGTACGTTACCCGGGAAGAGGTATTTCCGCAAGACAGTATTTCTTTGCTTTCGATCAATGCGGATTTCGGGGCCGGTGATTTGCGAGTTCGCGCCGACGATATCGCGGATATCGCCAGAATAGACATCGAGTACGACGCCGAGAAAATCAAAGTGGATTTGGTTTATGAGAAAGACGACGATATCGGTTTTCTCGACCTGATGTCGAAAAGAAATCGGGATGGAGACGGCTTTGACACCGAAGACAATGTGTGGGACGTCGTGCTGTCGACCCGGTATTCAACGGAGTTCGAGCTCGATCTCGGGGCGTGCCGAGCCGATCTCGATCTGGGCGGCATTCCGATCGAAATGATCAATCTCGACGTCGGAGCGGCCAAAGGCATACTTACGTTCGGCAAACCCAATCCGATCAAGGCGGAAAAAATAAGTATCGATGCCGGTGCGGCGAGTATTACGATGGAGAAACTCGGGAACGCGAATTTTTCTCATCTCAATTTCGACGGCGGTTTGGGCAAATTCAAACTCGATTTCGACGGCGTGTATACTCAGAAATCCAAAGCTCATGTATCGCTGGGGATGGGGTCGGCGATTATCCACCTGCCCGCCGATTTGCCGATTCGGATCGAGGCCGGCGATAATTTTCTCTCGTCGATTGATTTCAAAAACGTCGACCGGGATCAACTGGACGACGGTTATTACGAATCGGAAGATTTTCGTTCCTCCGAGATCAGTCTTGATCTGCAAATCGAAGTCGGACTCGGTTCGGTGGATATCATCTTCGATGATTGAAAAACGACGAAAAACAACCTGCCAGGCCGTCTCCGCAACGGGACGGCCTTTTTATATGCCTGTTGTATGAGAACTTTTCTGCCGATATTGTGTTTAATAAGGACTTGTTATGCATATTGAAATTTCATATCCTCAAAAGGATGGGCCGATGTTCCGTTTCGATATGGAATAACCACAAGCGACGAGGAGTTTGATGAAACAGCGCATATTGCTTATTTCTCTGATAGTTCTGCTCTGCACCGGCACGCGGGCCGTTGCCATGTCAGGGTTGCAGTCGGACGTGTTCACTGCCAGAGACAAGGTGCTTCCCGCCCTGGTGCATATTCAACCCGTCATTACCGATTTCCGAACCGGTAAGATGATGAAGCAGTCGACAGTCGGTTCGGGAGTCATATTCCATCCCGACGGGTACGTGGTCACCAATTATCATGTGGCGGGCAAGGCGGAGCGAATTATTTGCACTCTCGACGACAAGGAACAGGTGCGGGCCGATCTGGTCGGCGGCGATCCGCTGACGGATATCGCCATTATCAAGCTCGACCTGTCCGAGTATCACGGTCGCCTGCACGTCGCCGAGTTCGGTGATTCCGATTCGATTCAGGTCGGTCAGTACGTCCTGGCGATGGGATCTCCGCTGGCGCTGGCGCGGTCGGTCTCCTGCGGAGTGGTATCGACCATCGATCGGTATTTCTCGGACGAAACCCGTCTGCCGTCGGGCGAAAAAACCGGACGGTACAATACCTGGGTTCAGACCGACGCGGCGATCAATCCCGGTAATTCGGGCGGCCCGCTGGTCGATTTGCAGGGCCGCGTGGTCGGGATCAATTCCCGCGCGACGATTTTCGCGAACAATATCGCATTCGCGATTCCGATCAATATCGCCAAACAGGTTGCCGCCGAGATCATCGATCACGGCAAAGTGATACGAAGCTGGATCGGCGTGCAATGCCAGGAATTGCAGGATTTCGAGGGATGGTTCGGCACCGACCGCAACGAGGGCGTACTGATCGCCTCGGTCGATCCGCAGTCCCCGGCGGAAGAGGCGGGCCTGCAGGCCGGAGATATCATCCTTCGTCTCGACACCAAGTCGGTTTCGGCTCGTTTCGCCGAGCAGTTGCCGGCTTTTTACAAGCAAATCGCCGATTACCCGGTCGGATCGAAAATCGAATTGACGGTTCTTCGCGGCGACCGGCAGATATATCTCGACGTGGTCACCCACGAACTGGGAGAAATTCTCGGGCAGGATTTCGAATGCGAGGACTGGGGATTCACGGTCAAGGCGATCACCAAGCAGATGGCGGTCGACAATCAGCTCGACGACACGCTGGGTGTGTACGTATCGGGCGTGAAGCGTGTCAGCGGCGCCTATGACGGCGGTTTGCGGCGCCCCGACGTTATCAAGGAAATAAACGAAATTCCGACACCGCGTTTTCAGGATTTTTACGACAAGTATTCGGAACTGGCCGCCGACCGCGCGGAGCGCGTGTTGTTGACGGTGCGCCGTTCCGGCAACACCAAATTCATTTTGATAAAAATCGACCAGACCGCCGATGATGAGACCGAAGAATAAAAGGAGCATCACCGTGAAAATAACCGCGATTCTGACGGCCCTGATGATAATAGCCGGAACCGTTCCGGCCCAGGATTCCAACGTTGACGCCATCACGCAGAAGGCCCTGGCGTACACGGTCGCCGTGGACCTCGAACTGGAAGTGTCGTTCGGGATTCAGACGACCGAGGCCAAGAGCCGGGGTATCGGAACCGTCGTCAGTCCCGACGGTCTGGTTGTTTTCGACGGCGCCGAGATCGACAGCGACGATCCGTTTTCGCAATTATCGGGAATGCAGATCAACGCCGAACCGAAAAGCATCGAAATCACCTTCACCGACGGGAGCAAGTACCCCGCGGAATTCATCGGTATCGATCGTTTCACCAAAATCGGATTCTGTCGCATAACATCCGAGGAACCGATGGTGTTTCCCCATCTCGACTTCGTCCGGCGCGGTGATATCAAAACCGGCGAATGGTTTCTGACGTTCATGCTTCTTCCGGAATTCGTCAATCCGCCGCTCAGCGCCGATATCGGCATGGTCTCGGCGATTCTGACCGAGCCGGAGGAATTCATCCTGACGGTGGGATTCAATCAGCTTGAAATCGCCTCGGTGTTGTACGACAACAAAGGCAACGCGGTCGGTTTGTTGGGCGAACTGCTCAATCCGGCCATGGCCGGAATGAGTCCGGCGCAGATGCTGGAATCGTTCTCGCAGATGGAAGACTTTTTACCGCTTCTGGGCGTCGTTTCCGCCGACAAGATCAAGGAATTGATTGCCAGTCCGCCCAGTCGCGGCGAGATCGACCGGGGCTGGCTCGGCATCTACTTGCAGGCTTTGACCGTCGATATCGCGGAATTCTGGGGAATCTCCAATACCGGCGGGATTATCATCAATGAAGTGGTCAAGGACTCCCCCGCCGACTCGGCGGGCCTGAGAACCGGCGACATTATCGTACGTATCGACGGCGATGAGATTCAGGTCGATCGCGCGGAAAATATTTCGCTGTTCCAGCGACGGATCTCCGATCTGGGCGCGGATGCGGTCGTGGCTTTCACGATCCTGCGCCGTCTCGACGGTCAGGTGGACACGCTTGAGATCAACACCATTCTGGCGCGGTCGCCGATAACGCCATCGGAGGCGCCCGACTACGAAGACAAGTATTTCGAGATCAAAGTCCGTGACATGGTTTTCGCGGATTACAATATTTACAATCTCGACCGGCGCAAATTCAAGGGCGTGGTGATCAAAGAGATCGAACAGGGCAGTTGGGGAGCGGTCGGCGGTTTGATTCCCGGTGATATCATTCAGACCATTGACGGCGACCGAATCACGTCGGTTGCCGACGCGCAAACCGCATTCACCCGAATCGCCGAAGAGCAACCGCGCGAAGTGATTTTCTTCGTCTGGCGCTCCAACAAAACGCTGTTCGTGAATGTCAAGACCGACTGGTAGATCAACGTAGTTCGAGCGCCGTTTCCAATCGTTTATAGAAGACCGACTCGCGGTCGGAACCGTGTATCATGTATCCCACTCCGAGCGTATGCAGAAATCTGCCGTAATCGGCGAAAAATCGGTACATCTCGGAGATAGTCGCTTCGTCCCGAACGGTGCAGTTGTTTTCCACGGTAATGAAATCCAGGGCCGACGTTTTCCGCTCGGCGTATCGTTCGGTCATTAAATCCAAACCTCCGGAGGCCACGTTCCGCGCCGCAAAAACCGCCGGAAGCGTCGTGATATCCCGCAACAACTCACCGAGTATCGTCCGCAGTTCCACGACGTGCGCGAATCGCAGAGAATCTCGAGAGAATTGCAATTGTTCCATTTCCACTTTCAATGATCGCCCCTCGCGGGAACGGTCGAATCCCTGCAAAATCGGAATCTGCAAAAACGCGCCCACCGCCCAGGAATCGTCCTCACGACGCAGACTCCAGTCGAATTCATCGCCATAGGAATACCGGGCGCGGATATTGAGTTCCGGGTAGTACCGTCCCTTGTGCCGCGCCAGCAGGTCTTTTTGCCGCGCGATCGACAATCCGGAAACGGTCATGGAGGTCGAGCTGTCAATCGCCACGGAAATCAGGTAATTCTCGAACTGCCGCCGCACCTGCTCGGTGCGAACGTACTCCTCGAATTTGCGCACCATGCGCACCATGATATCCGATGAAAACTCGCCGCGATCGAGCACGGCGTTCTCATGGTTGGGGCGATTGAGCAGGACGTTGAATATTACTCGGGCGATATCCAGATCGGTTTGCGTGCCGGTCAGGGCAATCACGGCGTCGAGATATTGCTCTTCGAAAAAGATGATGTCCGTGGTGTCGCCGATTCCCAAACGGTAATCGGTGACGGCCAACTCGTGCAATTCCTGATAGCGGTTGCGGACGGATTTGCGAAGTTCGAGCCGATCCTCCAATTCGAGTATCGTCAGATACGCCGCCGTGACGGCATAACGCATGTTCAGTTCCGCCTGACGGCGATCCTGCCGGGCGATGTCACGGTCCTTGCGGGCGATGCTGATGTTTTTCAACGCGGCATAAGAGAACAGGGTTTGTTCCAAGGTCAGGTCGACGTAATACCGCTGATTCAACAGGGGATTGAACAACGTGGCGCGACGCCCGTCATCGGCGGTCGCCGCCGCCAGTCCGGCGTTAACGGTGGGATAAAAGGCCGTATAGGCCCGTCTTGCCTCGGCCAAAGCGTATTCGTACCGTTTCCGTGACGCGCCCAATCCGGGGTGTTCCAGCAGAGCCTGATCCAGCGCCTGGCTGAGCGTATAACGCGGAATGGTGTCGACGGGAGGGGCATCGATCACGACGGCGTCGAGGGTCGCGGCTCTCGGCAGGGACATGTCGATTGCCCGCAGAGATTCCCCGTTGAGACAGATTCGGCTTATATCTTCAAAGACCGTCGGCAGATCGGCCGGCTTTGCCCCGGCCATGAT
>CAZVNK010000058.1:9805-10729 GCA_964628115.1 uncultured Ignavibacteriaceae bacterium
GAATATGATCATATCCGGCGCTGTAAAAGAACTGATGCAATTGATCCAGTTTGACTCCCCACATGGGCGGTAAATAGATGGCGTCGACTTTGCCGATCAGGTCGTTGTACGATGCATAGTGGGAAAAATTTCCCTGCGCGGTGGTGTCATACGGCGCCATGATATCGGCCCCGTAGGCCGCGGCGGCCAGTTCGACTTTTTGTTTTACCCGATCGTATTCATCGCCGGACCCAAAATATAAAAAGCCGATGGTGCGCGACGGAAACAGCCTTTGCAGATCGTCAATATCCTGCCCGATTTTGTTCGGTTGCCGGTTGATCGTCAGGTTGGGTGCGACCGGGACGCCTCGTTTATCGACCAGCCCCTGCGCTTCGGCATCGAACTGATGCATGGCGATAATCGGCCGATCAAATCCGGCCGACAACAAGTCCTCCACCACCCAGGGGCCCACCGCCAGCACCATGTCGATATCGGGGATACCCGTCAGTTCGCGGGCCATGACCCGACATTTTTCGCGATCCCACTCGGCGGAGCGATAACCGTACGGTTCAAAGACGAATTCCAGGCTGTCCCCGATGAAATATTCAAGATGCTGTTTGAACTCACGGCTTACCACGCTGTGCAGATAATATGAACCGGCCTCGAAATAGGCGAAACGAAACAGGCCGGGCGAGGCGGAATCCTGCGCCGCGACGTTTCCCGCAATCAGGATGGCAGTAAACAAACCGAAAAACAACCGTCGTATCATGAATCAACCTCTCTTCCGTATTTCCGTATCCCCGATAAAAACTCGAGGCAAGATACATCAAATCCGCCCGCGCCGCAAGCCCCGGATCAATGACGAAGCGGCCCGGTATTTCATGTAAAATTTATGATTTGTCAGGAAATGTTTTAGGAATAAGTTATGATGTTGATTTACAGAAC
>CAZVNK010000059.1:0-10717 GCA_964628115.1 uncultured Ignavibacteriaceae bacterium
ATATAACGCATAGTCGAACGGGACTGAGGTGTCGATCAAATGATAGTCGATTCGGCTCTGACGGCATTCCCCTGCGATCAGATCCGAAAACTCCTTCGTGGCGCGCTGATAATGCTTCTTGATCTGCCAGGGAAGCGTCGTAATCTCCTCGCCGGTCTCCATATCCTTGAACACCGCCTCCGATGAAAACGCAAAATCGCGTTCACGCGGATCGAGAATGTGAAACAGGATCACCTCGTGATGTTTGTGACGGAAATGCTTGAGACCGCTGATAATCCGGTGCGGATCATCGAACAAATCGGAGAGAATAATCACCAAACCGCGACGGTTGATTCGCTCGGCCATCTCGTGCAGGGTCGATGAAATATCGGTCTTGTCGGTCGCGGCCTGATTCGCCAGTTCCCGCAACAGCACATGAAGATGTCCCGATTTCGAACGCGGCGGGACATACCGCCTGATTTTCTCATCGAATGTCACCAGCCCAACCGCATCGCGTTGCTTCAGCATCAAAAACGACAGCGCCGCCGCCAAAAGTGATCCGTATTCGAGCTTGGCGGTGCCGTTGGATTTGTATCCCATCGACGCCGAACAGTCGAGAAGCACGTACCCTTTCAGGTTGGTTTCTTCCTCGTACTGCTTGATATAAAACCGATCGGATTTGGCGTACACCCGCCAGTCGATATCGCGGATATTGTCGCCGGGCATGTACTGCCGATGTTCCGCGAACTCGACCGAGAACCCGTGGTACGGTGACTTGTGAAGTCCGGCGATAAACCCCTCGACCACCATCCGGGCTTTCAGCTCCATCCCTTTGAGCTTCCCGACGACTTCCGGATCAAGATATTTTCTAAACGTTGCTGGCATATATGTTCTATGCTTTCTTGGACAATTACACTGACGGTATTAGTATTGCCGCAGAAAAAACGAAACCTAGCTCTTCTCTTTCACCGATTCGAGAAGTTTGTTCACGATCGCGATCGTGTCCACTCCGTCCGCCTCGGCATTGAACGAGGTCACGATCCGATGCCGCAATACCGGCAAAGCCGCAAAACGGACATCCTCCGGGCCGGGCGTGGGACGGCCGTCCAGAATGGCGCGGGTTTTTGCCGCCAGGATCAGATACTGCGAGGCGCGCGGGCCGGCGCCCCATGACACCCAGTTTTTGATAAAGTCCAGCCCGCCGTTCTCGGGACGAGTCGCGCGGACAATATCCACCGCGTAGCCGATCAGATGATCCGATACCGGCACCCGCCTGACCAACTGCTGAAGATCGATTATCTCCTTTGCATCCAATATCTTATCAAGCTGATACGACGGTGTCACGGTCGTCGTCCGGACTATGGTCTGTTCTTCCTCATGAGAGGGGTAATCGACATAGACATTGAACATGAACCGATCCAGCTGGGCCTCGGGAAGCGGATACGTCCCCTCCTGCTCAATCGGATTCTGCGTCGCCAGCACGAAAAACGGCTCATCCAATGTATACGTCTGCCCCGCCGCGGTGACTTCATGCTCCTGCATGGCCTGCAACAGCGCGGCCTGCGTTTTTGGCGGAGTACGGTTGATTTCGTCTGCCAATATGACATTCGCAAAAACCGGCCCCTTAACGAAACGGAACGACCGTGTCCCCACCGATTTGTCCTCCTCGATGATTTCCGTCCCGGTAATATCCGACGGCATCAAATCGGGGGTAAACTGAATACGATTGAATTTCAGGTCTAAGATATTGGCCAGTGTTGAGATAAGTAAGGTCTTGGCAAGCCCCGGAACCCCCACCAACAGGCAATGCCCCGATGAAAGCAGGGCGATCAACAACTGCTCGACCACCTTATCCTGGCCGACAATAACCTTGGCAATCTCGGATTTAATGCGTTTATGAGCGTCTTTGAGCTTCTCAACCGCCTGCAAGTCGTTTTTCGTCTCGGTCATACTGCAATCCTCCAGCGGAAATCATCCAATAGCGAGATGTCGTTAACTATAACCGGCATAAACCCTTGTGGAAATCTTACTGATTCAGGGCTTAAAATAACCACCTTATCGTATTATACGATAAACACATACAAGGATTTCCACAAAGTCGAAAAATTGTCCACAAACATATTATAATGTGGAAAAGCCTATTTCTTGAGTTCGACTTTGTCTTTTTCCTTGTCGCTCTGGGACTTATCTTTTCCGTCCGGCGGCAGGAAACCCATAGTGGATTTGCCCTGTTTCATCTGGCAGGCGCCACAGAAAATCGCGCCCTGCTCGACCACAAGCGACTTGGCCCGGATATCGCCCTCCACGTCGGATTTGGCCTGCAATTCAATACTTTCAGACGCGTTGAGATTGCCGACCACTTTGCCGGCGACAACCGCCGCCTGAGCTTCAACATCGGCTTCGATATAGCCGGTCGATCCGACCGTTACCGTGTCGGAGGAAAGGATTTTGCCTTTGACGGTGCCGTCGATGCGAATCGCACCTTTGATGTCAATCGTCCCGGTGAATACGGTATCCTTGCCGATAATGGTGTTCATAACGCCACCTTCATTTTTACTGGATGGATATTTCATGCCTGGTCATATAATTTAAAGGGTTTACCGGTTTATCATGTTCTCTTACTTCATAATGCAGATGCGGCGCGGTGGAAACGCCGGTATTGCCGGACAGCGCAATACGCCCGCCGACCAAAACTTCATTGCCCGTTTCGACCAATAATTCACTGTTGTGACCATAGACCGTGGAGATATCTCCCTCATGCTCGATAACCACCATCAGGCCATAGGTCGAATCGAAACCGGTGAAAGACACGGTTCCCGATGCCGTCGCCAGCACCGGCGTGCCCACCGTGGCGGCGATATCAACCCCGGGATGATACTCATCCTTGTCGAGATTGAATCCCCGGGTCATAAAACCCTGCATGGGCAAACCGTTGGGACGGTTCTCGCTTCCCATTGATGCATTGACCATAATCGCCGGGGGCGTTCGTTCGACACCGGCGAAAATCTCCGAATCCGGAGGAACGTCGGGAAGCTCGAAATCAACCCCCGCCAGTTTGGAAATCCGCTCCACGATCTGACGGGTCTCTTTCATGTTTTGCTCAAGCACGCCCAGCTTGTATTTATACCGCTTTAACTCCGCGTTTTCGCGTTCGAGATAATCAGCCCGGGCCGCCTGCACCACGATACTGCCGTAAAAAGTAAAAAAGCCGATCAGGCCGATTACGGTAATCGCGATAACCGCCACCAGCGCCTTGAACAGCCAGGCGCGCATGCGTATGCCCACCGGTCGTTCCACACCGTCGGGAACGATCATCAAACTGTAATATTTCGGCCGTATCGACATATATTATTGAATCTTCCTGAATAGTTCTAGTATTCGGTCAAGATCGTCATCTCCATAATACTCAATTTCGATTTTTCCGCGTTTTAAGCCGGATGTTATTTTTACCGAGGTTCCCAGCAGTTGTTTCAGATAGTTTTCGGCATCCACCAAAGCGGGGACCTTTTTGCGGGGAAGCGATCGCGCCCGCTTGGTGCGACGAGCCGCATCTTCGACGTCGCGCACCGACATATTCTCGGATAGAATCCGTTCGGCCAGCCGCACCCGCGAAAGATCGTTATCGACCGCCAGAATCGCGCGGGCATGCCCCTCGGTGAGCCGTCCGTCGCGAAGCAACTGCTTGACCTTGTCGGGAAGGGTCAATAATCTCAGCGCATTGGCGACCGCCGCGCGACTTTTACCGACCTTTGACGCCACCTGGTTCTGGGTCATTCCGGCCTCGTCCATCAACTGCCGAAACGCCTCGGCCGCTTCCAGTGCATTGAGATCCTCGCGCTGAATGTTCTCCACCAGCGCCATCTGCAACATTTCGACTTCATCTTTATCTTCCAGCACAATGGCCGGGACCGTTTTCATGTCGGCCAGCATCGCCGCACGGTATCGTCGTTCTCCGGCGATCAGCATGTATCCCTGGCCGCGGCGCTGGACCACGATCGGTTGCAGGATGCCCTGACTCTTGAACGATTCGGCCAACTCGGCCAGCGACGCTTCATCGAACTGACGTCGCGGTTGCAGGGGATTGGGCATGATATGTTCGAGCGGCAGAACGCGGTACGCGCCGCTTTCCGACGGTTGTTCGGCCGGCTTGGGGATTAACGCTTCCAACCCCCGTCCCAAAACGACTTTCGGACTCATCGGCTTAACACCTCCTTGGTTAGAGCCATGTAATTTTCGGCGCCGGTGGAAAGAATATCGTACTGGATGATCGGTTTGCCGAAACTCGGCGCTTCGGACAAACGGACGTTGCGACTGATGACGCTTTCGTACACCCGCCCCTCGAAAAATTTGCGCGCTTCCGCCGCCACCTGCTTGGACAAATTCAAACGCGAATCGTACATCGTCAATAGTACACCCTCGATCTCCAGCGACGGATTGAGATTGCCGCGCACCAGCTCGATCGTCTGCATCAACTGCCCCAGTCCCTCCAGCGCGTAGTACTCGCACTGAATCGGCACCAGCACCGATCCGGCGGCGGTCAGGGCGTTGATCGTCAGCAAACCGAGCGACGGCGGACAGTCGATAACAATATAGTCGTAGGAGTCCACAATAGGTGCAATCGCGCGCGACAGCACCAGCTCCCGCGACATCACCCCCACCAGCTCGACCTCGGCGCCGACCAGGGAGATCGACGACGGCGCCAGCGATAAAAAGGACAACGCAGTCGGTATTATCACGTCGAGCAGGGGCGACGCCCCAACAAAGACATCATAGACCGATCTTTCCAATGTGCGCTTGTCGATCCCGACCCCGGAGGTGGCGTTGGCCTGTGGATCGACGTCGATCAAAAGGGTTCGCTTTTCCGCCACCGCCAGACCCGCCGCCAGATTGACCGCGGTCGTGGTCTTGCCGACCCCGCCTTTTTGATTGGCCACTGCAATAACTTTCGCCACGCACTCCTCCAGATATCATAACGTATCGTAATTAAATACGCACTGAGAGTAAGAAGTTAAACCGGCTTTTGCAATATAAATATTAGGAGATTTTCCGAAATACGGTAATAGTGCGAACCTGCCTGATATCATCAAGATAATACGAGAACGTTTGCATCGAAAAAGACGGCGGCAAAGACCTGGTCTCAACGAATTCGGAAAAATACACAAAACGGCCGGAAGGAGCCAGCAGTGAAGCGATCCCGGTCAGAAGAGACTTGGTCGGACGGACCAGTTTCATGGTGGCAATAGAAAAACTCCCCGGCTCAAGATATCTTCGGGCTTCGGGAAAATCGCAATCAATAATCTCCGGGGCGGGATCGAGACGCGATGAGAACCGACGTAGAAAAACCGCTTTCTTGCGAGTGCGCTCAATCAAAACCATCTCAAGATCAGGGAAGGCGGTCTTGATCACCAGCGCGGGAAATCCCCCGCCGGAGCCGATATCCAGCAGACGTCCCGATGGCGGCTCAACAAACTCGAACGGCATCAGGCAGTCGGCCGCGATACGATTCAACTGAGACAGGGTTGTTTCACGTGAAACAAGGTTGACCGTTTTATTATGTTCCTGTATTTCATTAAGATAGAAAGACAATTCGGACTCGATGCCATGTTTTTGTATGATTTCGGTCGTTTTGAAAACCGGAAGATCGTTATGTGTGGAATCACTCACCTGAAATCAACCCGTCGACGAAAGCCGCTTGTGATCGCGGAATTTCTTGATATGAACCGATAGCGCCGCCAAATCGCCGGTCGTCACGCCCTCGATACGTCCGGCCTGTCCAAGCGATGCCGGCTTGAACCGAATAAATTTCTCCCTGGCCTCATTGCGCAAACCGGTCAAACCGTCAAAGACAAAACCATCGGGGATACGCTCATCCTCAAGGCGACGGAATTTCTCAACCTCCCGAGCCTGCTTTTTAATATACCCCTCATATTTAATGGCAATCGCCGCGCGCTCGATTATTTCGTCATTCGCCAATGACATATCGCCGAATTTCTCCCGAAGGAACGGCACAACGTCACTGTATGATGCGCCCGGCACCTTCAGAAGATCGGCAAGCGTCACATGCTCTTTCTTCACGAAATGATCCGCCAATCCATCCAGCCGCGCCACCGGGATCGTGGTCCTTTTCAATCGTCTGATTTCCTCACTGGTGGAACGCTTCAACTCTTGAAACGCTCCATAAGCTTTATCAGAGACCAGGCCATACTCACGCGCATAACCGAAAAGCCGGTCACGGGCGTTATCCTCGCGAAGGCCCAGCCGATACTCAGCCCGCGACGTAAACATGCGATACGGCTCCGTGGTCGAATGCGTTATGATATCATCAATCATAACACCGAGATACGCTTCCGCGCGGTCAAGAATGAACGGCGGACGACCGTCCAGCTTCAGCACCGCATTGATCGCCGCCATCAATCCCAAGCCGCCGGCCTCCTCATAACCCGAGGTCCCGTTGATCTGACCGGCGAAATACAGATTCTCGATCCGACGCGTCTCCAGAGTCGCCTTGATCTGATACGACGGGCAATAATCATATTCGATGGCATATCCCGGCTGGGTAATTACGACATGTTCCAGCCCGGTCACGGTCCTGATCGCCTCGGCCTGCACGTCCTCCGGAAGCGAAGTCGAAAAACCGTTGGGGTAGACCTCGTCGGTTCCGTTTCCTTCCGGCTCAAGAAAAATATGCTGGCGCGGCTTGTCACGGAAACGATTGATTTTGTCTTCAATCGACGGGCAATAGCGCGGACCACTGGATTTGATCTGCCCGGAAAACATGGCCGATTTCTGCAAGTTATTGAGTATTATCTCTTTGGTCTTGTCTGTGGTATAGGTCAGATGACATGGCACCTGTTTTATATCACGCGGAGATGACGTATATGAGAAAAAAGGGATCGGCTCCAATCCGGGTTGTATCTCGCAACGATCATAATCAATCGTTTGACCGTCCAGCCGGGGAGGAGTCCCGGTTTTCAGACGGCCGACCTCAAAACCTATCTCTCGAAGTGAGTCCGAAAGCCGATACGCCGCTTTTTCACCCTGTCGCCCCGATGGTATCTGTGTTGTGCCGATATGTATCAAACCGCCCAAGAATGTCCCGGTACAGACAATCACCGCCCCCGCGAATACCTTTTTGCCATCTTCGGTTGCAATCCCAACCAGCCTGCCATCTTCAAGCAGAATCTCCCCAGCGATTCCCTCTATTATAGTAACCCGTCTATCTGCCTCAATCGCGTCACAAATATACTTCGTATAGGCAATCCGGTCGGCCTGGGCGCGTGTCGACCATACCGCTGGTCCGCGCGAAAGATTGAGCTTGCGAAACTGTATCCCTGTCGCATCAATGGCTTTCCCCATCAAACCGCCAAGGGCGTCGATTTCTTTGACAATATGCGACTTGCCGATCCCGCCGATCGACGGATTACACGACATCAGCGCCAGTTTGGTGCGATCCATAGTGACCAGACCGGCGGTTTTGCCCATACGGGAAACCGCCAGCGCCGCCTCAACTCCGGCATGACCGCCGCCAACCACCAGAATGTTAAAATCAAAATGTTTCACGTAAAACAATCCTACTTGCCGATACAAAACCGCGCAAAGATTCTATCCAGAATCTCCTCATTATATATCCTGCCGGTGATTTCGTCAATTTCATTTACCGCCCGGCGCAATTCAAATGCGATCAGCTCCGGAGATTCTCCGGATTCGATTCCCTTGCGGCCACGGCGAAGGCTTTTCAGCGCGTTCGCGAGTTTGGAGCGGTGACGTTCCGATGTCAGCACCAGCCGATCGGTCAAATCCGGCATCTGTCCGGTTATACGTCCGGCCAGCGTTTTACGCAGGCTTTTCAGGCCCGACCCGGTTTTGCAGGAAAGCGAAACAGCTGAAAGCGTCCCGGCCGCCTGCTTCACCGACGCCGACTCTTCATCAGTCAATTTGTCTATCTTATTAAGCAGTATTAGATACTTGGCGGATTTACGATCGGCCTTTACATCAGAAGATAATTCCTTTTGCCATCTCTTGCGGGCGACATCGACAATCCATAAAACCAGATCGGCCTCATTCATGATCGCCTGAGCCGATTCCTGCCCGGCCTTTTCGATAACGCCCGATGACGAACGAAGCCCCGCCGTGTCGGTCAGCGCCACCGCAACCCCGTCGAGATCGATCCACTCGGTCAGATAATCCCGGGTCGTGCCCGGTACCGGCGCCACAATGGCGCGATTTTGATTAAGCAAGAGATTAAACAGGGAAGACTTCCCGGCATTGGGACGTCCCGCGATAGCTATTTTATATCCTTCTTTGATGATTTGCCCGGCCTGATAACTGCCCAGAAGTTCGGTGATCGATTCGGTAAGCTCATCAGCCGTCGCCAGCAGTTGGTCTTTTTCATCGGGTTCAATATGCTCCTCGGGATAATCAACCGAAGCTTCAATCTCGGACAGCAGGCCCACCGCCATTTCTCGAATATGGTCGATATGCTCGGAAAAACGCCCGAGCAGATTCTTTTTGGCCGCGCTGTAGGCATATTCGGTTTTTGACGCGATAACATCCGCCACCGCCTCGGCTTTCGCCAGGTCGATCCGCCCAGCAAGAAACGCCCGACGGGTAAATTCTCCCGGCTCCGCGACCCTTGCCCCAAGTTTCACGATCTCCGCGAGGATTTTCCTCATTATATAGTACCCGCCGTGGCTGAATATCTCCGCCTGCGCCTGGCCGGTATACGACCGCCCCGCCGGCATCTCCACCACGGTGACTTCATCGATGATTTCACCGTCGCGATCGACGATATGTCCATAATATAAGTGAAACGGCCGATGCGGCTCGATTTGATCTGTGGCAGGTCGGAATAGCTTTTCGAGAATAACCGGAGAATCCGGCCCTGCGATACGAAGCGCCCCCAGGCCGCCGTCACCCGGCGGCGTTACGATTGCCGCGATAGTCTCGCGGTAAAATTGCTCCGTCTTTTTTTTTTTATGTCGATTGGCTTTGAACGTTCGCGTCCGCTTTCGCCATCATCTGTTTGTGGAACACCACCTGTTCGGCCCAGGAAAACAGCGAGAAACAAGTCCAATATAGCACTAATCCGGCCGAGGCGCTGTAAAAGAAAAATCCCATCATCAACGGCATCATATACACCATCGCCTTGTTCTTGGGATCGGTCATGCCGGTTTTCTGCTGGAAAAACATCAGCACCACCATCAGTACTACCAAAATCATATACGGATCCGTGAATGAAAGCGCCCCGCGCGAAAGGTCGGTCCACCAGAGCATAAACGGCGCTTGCCGCAGGAGAATGGTCGAACGAAACACCGCGAACATCGCAAAAAACAGCGGCATTTGCGGCAACATCGGAAGACATCCCGACAGCGGGTTGATGCCTTTTTCCTTGTAGAGTTTCATCATCTCGCGGTTCAACGCCTCAGGATTCTTTTTGTGCTTCTTCTTCAACTCCTCCATCAGCGGCTGTATCTCTTTCATCCCGGCCATCGACTTGATCGTCTTTTTGGTGAGCGGAAAGGTAATCACCTTGACGAGCAGTGAAAATATTATTATTACCAATCCATAATTAGGAATGACATCATAAATTCGCGGCAAAAGCCACATGATCGGAATCGAGAAGATTTTCATTAACCATCCCACGAACGGGTACGTGCCGATATCGATAATGTCCACGATCTCATTGTTATAACCGTTGAGGATGTCATAGTCCATCGGGCCGACAAAAACCGTGAAACTGTCGACAAACGACGGGGCGTATTCGATCGGCATAGTCAGGCCGATGGCTATTTTCCGCTCTGTCGCCGTTCCCCCCGCTATATTGACCTTTTGCTCGATCCCGTGCGCATGCGCGGCCTCCGCCCTCTGCGACCGGGGGATAAGTACCGCCGTGAAATATTTGGAACGGTTGGCGATCCACTGCGTCGTCCCCGGCACGTTTTCATTCATCAAACCGTCATCGAAATCGTCGAACTTGTTCCGATCGGTCCCCTGATATGCCATCGCCCACATCGCGCCATAATCGCTTTTCACATCCAACTCGGTCGGCGCCAGATGATTGCTCCATTCGATCACATAGTCACGCTCGAAACCCAGTGCGTTTCGGTCGGCCACGTCGACAATCAAATCGTAGTCATATCGATCGGGATAAAAACGATACCGCTTGACAATGGTTCCGCCGCCCGGTTTCTCGTACGTGTAAGACAACTCCAGCGGGCTGGAGGTGACCGTGTACTTGCCGGCCGGACGCGAGGCGAAATACTGCAAGCGGTCGCCATGCATTGTCCCGCCCTGATAGACAAAACTCGGGGTGACGCTTTCGCATTCAGGAAGCATCTCCACCGGGTCACCGTTTTCGTAATTATACTCTCGCAGTTTGAAAGAAACCGGGCCGCCGCCGTGATTGGTCAGGGTGATTTCCCACGTATTGGTTTCTATCGTAATCAGCTCTTCGGGGATTTGCGGCAAAGAAGCCGCCGTCGCAACGGCGGTCGCCGTGTCCAATGTCGGCGGCGTATACCCTTGCGCCTCTATCGGTTGTCCTACCTCGACCGGTTGCGTTGTAGATGGGGAAGATTCCGTTGCGGTTGGTTGGGCCGGTTTCGGAGCCGGTTTTATAATTCCCAGTTGCGTCATGATCGGCCCCCAGAATATGACCAGCATGCCCAGAATAACTATCCAGAATATCGTTCTTTTATCCACTGTCCGGCTCCCCTAATTAACTGATCCCTGTTTTTCC
>CAZVNK010000060.1:0-5298 GCA_964628115.1 uncultured Ignavibacteriaceae bacterium
ATCCCTATCAGAACGACACCAACGCGCCCGACAGCATCGTCGCCGGAGTAACCAAAGGCACGACCGTGGGAACGCGCGGCGGATGGGTCTATAACGCCACCACCGGAGAACTCTGGCCAAACACCACCGGAGTCGGTGAAAATAACTGGTAAGCCGGGAAAGATTCAATCCATGTTCGAATCGAGAAAAACGAACGTCTCCGGTTTCACACTCGTGGAACTGGTGATAATTATCGTGATTTTGGGAATCGTGGCGGCCGTCGCCGTCCCGAAATTCGGCACCTTGACCGAAAACTCTAAAATCACCGCCACCAAAGACGAAATCACGCGGTTAAAAACAGCCATTATCGGAGATTCCCGCGTTGTCAGCGGCGGCGAATACGTCAATCGCGGATTCGAGGGCGACGTCGGCCACGCACCGTCGCAATTGCAGGATTTGGTCCAAAAGCCGGACTCTATCCCGCCTTACAATAAATTCACGCGCATCGGCTGGAACGGCCCCTATCTCGACAGTGCAGAGCAGTATTATCTTGTCGATGCCTGGTCGAATCCCTACGTATACGACCCGTCGGCCAGGACTATCACTTCGACCAGTGTCACCCCCAACATCTCGACCACGTTTTAGGAGTGACAAACCATGCGGTTCAATGAAAAAGGCATGACGCTGATTGAACTGGTGATGGTGATAATCATCATCGGCATCATCGCCGGAGTGGCAATGAAATCCATGGACTCCGCGATAGAAACCGGGCGCGTCGAAGCCACCAAAAAGGAAATGATCGCGCTGGTGCATGCCATCGCCGGGAATCCCGACCTGATCGGCAATGGCGCCCGGTCGGACTTCGGCTATGTCGGCGACGTCGGCTCCCTGCCGCCGAATCTCGAGGCGTTGGTGACCAATCCCGGCTATGCCACCTGGAACGGCCCCTACCTGCGCAACGATTTCATGCAAAACGGCGACGACTATAAAACCGATGCCTGGGGAACACAGTACACGTACGTCGGCGACGTGGTGCTCTCATCCACCGGATCGGGAAGTACCATCTCACGAAAGATTGCCAACCGCGCCTCGGATTTGACCGCCAACTCCATTCAGGGAACCATTCAGGACGCGGGCGGCCTGCCACCCGGCGCGCAAAACGGCACCGTCGCCATTACCCTGACCTACCCCGACGGCGCAGGCTCCATAACCACCACACCGGTGGTCACGCCGAACACCTCCGGCAATTTTAGTTTTTCCGGCATCCCGGTCGGACATCACACCCTCCGGGCGATCAGCACCGCGACCGGTGACACCGTTCTGTCCTATGTCGCCGTGAATCCCGGAAGCAACGCGATCTGCAACCTGCACTTCGGAGTCTCGCTCTGGGGCGGCTCGTCCTCGACCGGAGGCGATGATTTGGTGCTGGTTCCCGGTTCACCCACGACCATGGGCGGCGGCGATGACATCCAGTTCGAAATTCGTAACAACTCCGGCGGCAGTAAAACCATTAACTGGATTGAGGCGTCATACGCGAGTTCACCGACGGCATACTTCGAAGAGGTGGTCTGGAACGGATACACCGTTGCCTTGAGATTTCACAATCGATATGCATCGGACGACCGGGTGGATTTCTTTTTCTCGAGAACAATCAACAACGGCAGTACCGCCACCATCAGAATCAATGGCTTTACCAACAAACACAGCGGCAACGGCAGTCACGAAAACATGGCGGGGACCGATTTTACCGTTACCTTCAGCGACGGTTCAGTCATAACGTTTAGCGTATAACGAGCGAATGACATGACAATGGAACACGGAACAAAACCGCAATTGATGACCAAATCGGAACTGTGGGCGCGTCTGCGCCCCGGCCGGCATTATCGACTGGGACGAACCATCGCCATCCTGCTGGATGAAAACGCGATTCAACTGGCGACCGCTCATCACGGGCCGGTCGGCGTCAGACTGCTGGACGTGACCAGAGTCCATATTCCGCTTTCCTATGAATCCGATATCACGCGCGCGGCTTTTATCAACGCCGAAGTGACATCGTACCTGAAAGAACACGCACGACCCAAAACCCATTGCATTCTCGGCATCACCGGCAACGATTCGATCTATCGCATCATTACCCTGCCGAATATGAGCAGGAAAGAACTGCCGGGCGCGATATACTGGGAAGCCAACCGGCAGATTCCGTTCAAACTCGACCAGGCCTATTACGACTATCGCAAAATAGAAACACCGACAAGCCCGAAAGGCGAAACGAACACGATCGCGGTGACGGCGGTTCCCCGCCGCACCATCGATACCAGATTGGAACAGCTTCAAACCGCCGATATCAAAATCGACGCCGTGCATCAAGAACTGGAGGCGATCGGGCAGTTCCTGTCGAACATGGACGATTATCACCCCGACAAAACTTACGTGCTGGTCAATGTCAGAGGCAACAATACCGACATCAGCTATTATGACGGCAATCAGTTGAGTTTTATTCATACCTGCTCGATCGGATCGCAGGCCCTGAATGCCGATACTCCCGAGTTCAACGATCTGACAAAATTCTCAGAGGCGCTGGAAATCGAAGTGCAGAACTCACTGGACTATTACTCCGGTTTGCACCCAAAGGCAAACGTCGAAACCGCCTACGTCTACGGCAACCTGGCCTATTCCGAAGACCTGATCGCCAAGCTGACCCATCATTTCGGCATTGCCTTCAAACGATTCCCGTTGACACGATGGATTGCCGGGCAACCCCATCTAGCCGATCAGATAAACGTTGTCCCGACCGCACTGGGCGCGATTGCGCTGGCCGCCACCGGCCATCGTTTGAGTGACTTTCTCCCTCACCGGATGCGCTCGGCACGCATGGCAACCGCCTTCTACCGCCACACCGTCCCGGTCTTCGCGGCGATTCTGATCCTGCTGACCATGTTCTGGTTTACGTCGTCATCCGAAGTGAAAACCAAACGCATGGAATTGGAGCAGTTGCATTATCAGGCGGAACAGTACACCTCGTCGCCGTCGTACCAGCTGTATCGCCGGATAAAACGAAATACCGCTTCCGATCGCGCCATTGTCAACATGCTTGAAAGCAAACCCACGTTCTTGAATCTGGGATTGAAAGAGCTGTCGCGAATCACGCCGAACGCGGTGGTGCTCGATCATTTCGAATTGCTTCCGACCGACACCGGCTACGGCCTGCAGTTGATCGGTCGCACCATAACATCCGATCCGCCGCCCGAGGTTATCCTGGCGGAGTTCGTGGCGCAATTGGAACACTCGCCGTTTTTCGACCGAATCGATCTCCGCAAGCACGACAAGCGTTACAGTCGCGGGCAATTCGTGGTGGATTTCCAAATCGAAATGAGGGCCGTGCTGTGAGAAAAGAACACGTCATCATGCTGACCGCCCTTGTCGGCGTTACCGTCGGATGGTATTTCAGCTTCATGCGACCGCTACAAGCCGAACGACAGACCATACAAAGCGAGACCGCCACGGTCTCGACGAAGATCGCCGAATATGAACGGATTTTCAAAGACCTGCCGTCATACTTCGCCTCCCAGGAAGAACTGACCCGGCAGAAAAACCAGCTGATGTCGCGGCTGGCTTCCAAAGGCGACCTGCTTCGCCTGTTCGATGAGTTCGAAAGCATGGCCCGAAACCATCACCTGCGGCTGATCGAAATCACGCCCTCCATCGAGGAATTGCTGATCCTCAACCGCACTACCGTCGGAAACACCCTGCCGCAAATCCTTCCCATCTCCCTCTCGATGAATGGAACGTATCAGGATATCGGGAGATTTGTCGGCGATATCGAAAAGCGCAATTTCTACAAAGGGCTGACTTTCTGCAGAATCATCAACGACGTCGACGGTCGCGCCACGTCGGATATCACCTTCACCTTCAACGCCATTCTCGGCATCGCGGGGAAAAGCTGATGAATCCCAGAACCCGACAAATCATAATCGGTATCGCCTTCGTGGCGGCGGTCATATACGGAATCGGTGAATTCACCGGCGCCGACGACAAAACCGCCCGGCCGGTAAATCCGCAACCGAATATGCCGACGGCGACCGCAAATCCACAAGCCTCGAACAAAGGCATTCTCGACACGGAAAAATACGAGCAACTTCCCTGGGGACGTGATCCGTTTTATCTGGCTCGGAATGAAAAAACGACCGCACCGGCTCCATCATCGACGCCTGTTACCTGGACTCTGAACGGCATTCTGTACAACGCCCTCTCCCCCTCGGCGGTGATCAACAAGCGCGTGGTAAAACCCGGCGACCGGATTAACGGAGCCAGAGTCGTAAAAATAGACAAACGGCAGGTGACTCTTGAAAAGGACGGAGCGCAAATCGTTCTCCACATACATAAGGAAACATCATGAAACACTATATACTACTCATACTGGTATTGCTAACGGCACTCGCCGCAACCGCTACTGCCGAACCGCCGAATCTGGATGAAAAACTGAGCCTGCAGTTCGAAGACGTTCCCATGACCACGGTGTTGAACATGATGGCCGAGCAGTACGGTTTGAATCTGGTGCTTTCCGGCGAGATGACACAAAGCATCTCGATTCGCCTGGTCGATGTCACGCTTCGCGATGCCCTTCAGGCGGTCCTGTCGTCCAACGGCTATAACTATTATTTCTCCGGCGACGTTATCGTCGTCAAACCGTTCGAAATGGACGCGGTCGGCGAAACCACCGTGCAACTGCTGACCCTCGATAATATCACGCCCGCCGCCGCCATCAATGCCGCCTCCGACCTGCTTTCTTCCAAGGGCAAGATTAAAATCATTGAAAATCCGCAGGCGACAGCCCAAAACGGCGCATCGATGGCGCCGTCGAAGATTACCATCATCGATCTTCCCGACGTGGTCGATCAAGTCGTCCGGCTGATCAGGGAAATCGACACCCCGGAAAAACAAATTTCCATTCAAGTCCGCATGATTGAAACCGGCGTCGACAACGATTCCGATATCGGTTTCTCCTGGCCGACCTCGCTCTCAACGCGGGCGCACGGGATCGAAATGTCCTCGGGCGATGAATCCGAGGCATTCGGACAAATCAATCTGCCCGACGGCGCCGGGGACTGGGGCACGCTGTCACTCGGCGAGGTCAGCGTGATGCTGGACTATCTGGTCGCCAAGGGCAATACCAAACTGCTGTCCGATCCCAAAGTCACCACGCTGAACAACCATGAGGCCGAAATCAGCGTGACCACCAACATCCCGATCCAAACCATCAACCGCTTCAGCGAGGGCGGGACCGTGCAGGATATCGTGACTTTCCAGGATGAAGAAGTC
>CAZVNK010000060.1:5308-10682 GCA_964628115.1 uncultured Ignavibacteriaceae bacterium
CTTCTGGTAACGCCGCATATCACCCGCTCCGGAGAAATCCTGCTGGACGTGAATCCCTCGGTGTCGGAAATCATCGGCTATTCCGGAACCATCGACAATCAGAAACCGATCACTTCCGAACGCTCGGTGCGCACCCGTCTTATGGTCAAAAACGGCGAAACCGCCGTCATGGGCGGACTGCTCAAGGAAAGCACTCTCGAACAGGAGGAATCGGTGTTCCTGCTCGGTTCTCTGCCAATTATCGGCAATGTGTTCAGACACAAATCGGTGGAAAAAAGCACCACCGATCTGGTGATTCTCATAACGCCGATAATTATGAATGATTAAGAACGAGATTTAAGCAGATCGAATCGGACCGAACGATTGATCATGAGATAAATACCGATCACCAATAGGCCGACATCCCGCAGAAGCAGACCCAGGGCGTGGCTTTTGGACTTGGAACTGACCGAGAAACAGCCGCATTCCAAATCGACATTACGAAGCAGGTTGATGCCGATTGCCACCATGAACACCACTAACATGAGGTTTATCAGCAGGAGACTGCCCTTTTTCTGAATCCCAAAAATCAGCGCGATTCCGCAGATGATCTCCACCCACGGCATCAAAATCGCCAGCAGGTTGATCAATGATCCCGGAAGCAGGTGATAATTATAAATAATGCGGGCGAATTGCGACGGCTCGACGATTTTGTCGACCGACGCATATACGAACACCACTCCCATAAAAACGCGTAATACCAATGCCAAATAGTCATTGTGCAGAATCTTCTCGCGGGTCTTCATCTCGGCTACTCCCCCCGCTCCACCGGCAAACCGGCGCGTTCCCATTCCCGCCAGCCGCCGAAAAATACATGCACTTTTTCATATCCCTGATACACTAACTCCCGCCCCAATAATAGTGACGTTTCGCATTCGTCGCCGGAACAATACACGACGTATTCTTTGTTTTTCGGCATGTTCAGTGTCACGCCGTCCCAGTAGTCGTCGATCATCTCAAACGGAAGATTGATCGATCCCGCGATACGCCCATAGATATGATCCTCAGGATCACGAGAATCCACGAAGATCACGTTGGAAGACTGCGACAGAGCCGCGGCTTCATCCAGTGAAATAAACGGCGGATCACCCTCCTCGGCCGACGGCGGCACGATTACCGAATCGGATCCGACCAGTGACGGCCAGCCGCCGATATAGGGAATGCGATTGGGAAGAACGGCATTCGATATTACCGCAAGAACAAAGGCAAGTATAATCAGCAGAACGGCTTGTCGAATCGCGGTGCTCATGTTACATCATACAATCAAAGTCAAAAATCGTTCGCAGTATTATTTTGCCATCAAGGGGCCTAATATCTTACTTATCGACCGTTTTGTCAACCCTTTTGATACTCTGGAAGTAATACGCCGATAAAATCTCATCTTGGAGAATAATCCACATGATATCCAACGAAAACCGAATCGCACGACAATAAGTGTCACTTTATATGACAGCCCTATCTTATTGCCATAATAAAACATGAGACCGACTCATGTCGATCTCATGTCAAAAACTTTGACAACCTGCCACAAACAGGTTTCGGGTCCGTTCAGCAAGCAATAAGCGTCGTCTAGTGTAACGGCCACCTTATTTCGGCGACCTTGTCATATCGTAATCCCAGCAATGCGAATTTTCCTTTCAGGATCAACGAGGTAACAGCGGCAAATTTCTCGGGTGCCAGACTCTGCAACCCGTAGGGGTGCCAACAGTCTTTTACAGCTACTTTGGCGAAGCGCTCGGCTCCTTTTCTCGCAGGCATTGAATTCCCCTATAGCCAAAAGGTTAACGAGGTATAGTATGACGGGCTACATGGGGTTAGGTGCTAATGTTCCGTATCACCTCCTTTGATCTAGAGGTTTGGAAACCCGGTTAAAACGTATCTAAAGGTTCTACGTTTTCCAACTGTATCTTGGCGGTACTTTGGCAGTTTTTCCTGCCGGCTTGCTCAAATCCGCGTCAGTAGTAATTCAAGAATCGTCGCAGTTCCTGCTATACATAAAAAAGAACAGACTCATTGCAAAGTCAAGGTAAAATCCATTGCGGCGCAACATTTGCGATTTCTCTCACACAATCCTCATTCATCATCAAAGCACATTCTGCGCTAACTCGAAGATTTCATGATTCTTGTCACGGAATCCGGCGATATTTTATATTCCTGTGAGACTTCAACCGTTATCTCCTTGAGCGCCACCCGTTTTTCATAGGCCGTCAAATCCCGTGGCAACTCGCCTACTTTCCTCTGATACAACAACTTAACCTTTTTTATCAGGGGATCGACCTTGGGTTTCTCTGGTTTTTTCTCGGGCGGTGCGCTGTCTTTCGGCGTCGCAATGACTGCGGTCGCTTCCGAGGCCTGCTTTTCCAGTTCAGCCGTTACCGAATCGTAGTAGACATTCAAACTGTCGATATTGTTCTGATAAAACGCCTCAAGCTCGATCAGTGAATCGAGATACCGCCTTGTGGAGTCCGACAGCATCTGACGATACACGCTGTCCTGAGTCGCGAAATACTCGCCCTTGACGGCCTCCAAATCGGCCTCACGGCGATTGGCGGAGACCACCGATTTGATCACCGAAATCCCGACCAATACCAACAGCAGGACAAAAAACGCCGCTATTTTTACACCGGTTTTACTCATATCTTATCACCTCGTTTAAAGGAATATCCGGGCGGCTCCGATGTCAAGTTTGAAACGAAATGAAATACCATGAGAAAACCCGATTCATCCTTGAATCGGGTATTCCAACTGACACTACCTATAATCCGCCTGGGAGTGAACGGATTGTTGTTCCTCAGTCTCTATATTATTCTTACCACGGCGACCGTACAAAGTTCCGATCATTTTCGCAATTTTAAATACAAAAACAGCCACGGACGTATCATCGACCACCATCCCACCAGCGGTTTGATTTTGCTGTAATTTTTTTTCTCTTTGGGATACACCATCGACACCGGGACCTCTCGCAGTCGGTAGCCGCCGTGAATGACATGATAATGAATGTAGTATTCCAGTTCGTATTTGTCCAGCCAGTTCTGGTCGAGATTGAACCGCGCGTCGTCGAACAACCCCAAACGATACGCCCGGAATCCACAGGTAATATCGGTTCCCCGGTAACCGGACAGAAAATTGATAATCGCGGTGAATACCCGAATCATCACTCTTCGAAACAGCGGCAAATTCGGGGAACGCCCCCCCTTAAGATAGCGCGAACCCTGCACGTAATCGCAGTCATCGTCGAGAATCGGCCCAACCAACTGCGGGATTTCCTCCGGCAACATCTTCCCGTTGGCCGCCATGATGACGATAATCTCATTGCCTCGGTCGCGTCCGAAACCGATTGCCTCGCGAATACCGCAACCGATACCGCGATTGTGTTCGTGGCGAATCAGGTGCACGTCCAGCGTTTGCAAAAACTCATAACTGCCGTCGTCGGAGCCGTCGTCGACAAATAACAAATCATACGACCGATTCTCATCGAACCGCTCGACCAGCCGTTTCAGCTTAACGCCTTCGTTAAACGAAAAGACCGCGACCAGAATCTTTTTCGGAGCCTCGGACATTACTTCCCGTCGTTTTCATACGGCGGCCATGAGTACACCTTCTCATACGCGCCGATTCGACAGGTCAGTTCGCTGACCGGCTTGATTACCTTCGCGGGATTGCCCGCCGCCACCATGCCCTCGGGAATATCGCCGACAATAACCGATCCCGCTCCGATCAACGCCCCCCGGCCGATTTTCACCGTCGGTAAAAACGTGCAATTGGCGCCGATTTTGACCAGGTCGGCAACCTCCGCGCCACCGCCACACTCTTTCCATTTTGGGCAGTTCATCGGATGCGGGTCGTCGGTAAACACCGTATGCGGGCCCACGAACACGTGTTTGCCCAGCGTCACCATCTCCAGAAAACAGCCCGAATGCACCCGGCTGTCGTCGCCGATACGGTTTTCGTATTCTAGAATGGCATGCGTGCCGACCGACACCCGGTTGCCGATGAGGTTGTCCTCGCGAATCGAGGTTCCCTGTCCGGTCTGGAAATCGTCGCCGATCACGTTTCCGGCGTAAATCGTGGTAAACGGGCGAATCACTGCCCGGGCGCCGATAGTCAGAGGAAGCTCCCCCTCGGCTTTGCCGCGTGGCGGCTGACCGAGAATGTCCGGCCCGTAGATAATACTTCCCTCACCGATCGTAACATTGTCGTAAATCCTGACGTCGCCGATCAGCGTTACGTTTTTCATAGCTTGATCACCTTCCCCCCGGCTTTCAGCGAGGCGTTGGCCGCTTCGAGCATGCGAACCGTGCGAAGACCCGCGGTGCCGTCAGTCAATGCCGGACGACCCTCCCCGACCGCGTCGGCGAATTCCCGGGCGATACGACCCAACGCCTCGGTCAGGTCGATATGCGGCGCGGTCATGTCGCCGGTGCGATACTGCACCAGGATATCGTACACCTCGTCCCGATTCTGCGTGTACTCCACCCCCTTGTTGTACACCTTGACTTTTTCCGACGGTTCGACGTCGTCGTACACGATCATTTTTTTCGATCCACAAATCAATGTCTTGCGGACTTTCACCGGCGCCAGCCAGTTGACATGAATATGCCCGATCAGGTTGTCGTCGTACTGCACCGCGATATAGGCGATATTTTCGACGTCGGTATCGAGATGCGCCACCCCAGTCGCGGATATCGCGCGCGGGGTGCGGTCCAGCAGGTGATCCATGATATACACGTCATGCGGCGCCAGATCCCAGATGACGTTGACATCGTGCTGAAACATGCCGAGATTGACCCGCACCGAATCGAAATAGTACAACTCGCCCAACTCGCCGCTGGTGATGATCTCTTTAATTTTCCTCACCGCGCCGGTATAAATAAACGTATGATCGACCATCAGCACCAGTTTGTTGCGCGCGGCGGTTTCGATCAGCACTTCGGCCTGCTCCGAGGTCGCCGCCATCGGCGTTTCCATAAGAACGTGCTTGCCGTGTTCCAGCGCCTCCATCCCGAGCGTGAAATGCGTCGAGACCGGCGTCGCGATAACGACCGCGTCGATGGATTTGTGATGTAGCAGTTCATTGCAGTCGGTGGTCAGCGTTTTGATGTTGGGATACATGCTCCCGATGTATTTCAACCGTTCCGGACGTAAATCCGACACGCCGACGACCGTACAGCCGTCAAGCGCGTTGAAGTTTCTCACCAGATTCGGCCCCCAGTACCCGCATCCGATTATACCCAGTTTCATGATTCTATTCTCCTACAAATGATATTTCTCACGATTCAGTCGTATCACCTCGATATATATCCGGTACCGCCCGGACTGACGCCCGCATGTCGGC
>CAZVNK010000061.1:0-10561 GCA_964628115.1 uncultured Ignavibacteriaceae bacterium
TTATTGCGCACGGTATGGTTGAAGTGGCGACACGTCGATACGAAACGTATCTGGAATCCCGGCCGCGCGCTGGGCGTGTTGGCTTTGGCCGCGCTTTTCAGCGCGCCATACTGGTTGCCGTTGGCCTGGGCGATGATCACGACCGGCGCCGATCCGGCCCAGCAGGAATGGCACCATGCCGACAGCACCGGCATCCTGTTTCGTTTCCAGAGTTTTACGATCAGCGGCATGGTTTTTCTGGCGGCGTTGTACTATGCCGTCCGCCGTTGTTATCTTCCCAAATTCCGTGAGCTGGTGCTTCTCATCGGCGCGGCGTTTGTTTTCTGTTTTATCGGGATTGTCCTCGGCGCTATGCAAAAGCCGATTATTATCATCAAGGCGCGGGAGTTCGTATCCATGCTGGCGGGGCCGCTGGTCGGTCTGACTCTCGCGGGTCTGCTTCGTCGCCCCGCGGTGTTCGGGAAAGCCCGCCATGCCGTTCCCGTTATGGCATCGGTACTGTTGTTGTTTTTGCTGAGCAGTAGTAATGGAATCGCCAAACACGATGCCGTCCGAACCGCCCGCAAGACACATCAGCCGACTTTTCACGCCGACGCGGATGAAATGGCTCGGTTGAAAGGTTCGGTCTTCCTGACCGGTGTGGAGGAACTTCCGGCGTTTTACCCGGTGTATAATTTCTTTTCGATCAACCAGCACTATTCGCATCCGGCAGGACGGTTCCTTGACCGGTATCGTTTTTTGTTTGCCTTGCAGTATCTCGACGATCCCTATCTGCTGTATCTGGCTTTACGTTACAACATGTACGATCCGATAGACGCGATCATGCCTCGTCGCAAGGGTGATACCTTCGAGTTTTATGCCGCGATAAGCAATTATCCGAATCGCTTCGTCACCCGAACGCTGTCGTTTAAAGCCTCGCTGTTTTCCGATACGACGCTTTTCGTTCCGATGGCGGGGGATAATATGTATCGGGTGGCCGAATCCGTATCATCGGCTTTACCGGCGAAAGATGACGGCAATCAGCACCACGTCGGTACAGAGGAAAGGATATGGATCGATTTTATCGCGCGGTCGCTGGATACGGTCGGACAGCGGCTGATGGACGACTATCTCGGCGATAATCAGCCAAATTCGACTTTGTTGATACCGCCGAATGGGAAACACGAATTCGGAGATGGACTTGTCATGCTGTCGTGCGATATCGTGAGACATCCGGACAGCCTGTTATTTGTTCTGGTCATGTACGCCGACCGGGATATCAGGAAAAACTACCGGGGATTGTTACATCTGTACCCCGACGATGACAGTCGGACGTATGATATGCAATTACGGCCGCACTATCGCATGACCGGATGGAAAAAAGGCGACGTGCAACCGATGACGGGTTCGCTATTATATACCGGCGGTAAGTGCGATCTCGAAATCGAGTTTGTCGAACGTGAAAATCGATTGGGCAAGCCGTTCATTGTCAGAAATGTGAAGAAGGATAAACGGAAATGAAAGAAAAAATATAGAAACGTATTATGAAAAAAATATTTCCGGTAAAGAAGTATCGATCATATCTACCGGCGATGGCGGCGACGGTGTTATTGACGCTGTTCGGTGTGCTTCTGTTTATTCATGCACTGCCCGAAAAGGATTTCAGCGATGAGTTGCTGATAACCGATTGTATCTGGCTCGATTCATGGGCGCTGGCGTTTTTTCTGGTCGTGGTCGCGGTGTGGATTTCGAACGTCTCCCGTCAGGTGAAATCCCGCCTCTTGCTTGCGTTGTTCTCTCTGTACGGATTCATCACGGTTTGTCTGATACTCGACGGAACGTCGTTCGGTATCAACGCTTACTGGGGGGATCAGAAATTCCGCACCGCCATGCTGATGAAGTTCACGACATTTTTCGGCTGGCCGGATTTTTATTACAAGGATCTGCCGGCGTTTTATCCCCCGGTGTATTACTTTTTGCTTTCGCTGTACGCACGGGTGTTTTCGGTCGAAGCGTTCAAGATGATTAAAATCGGTACGATGCTGATATACCTGGTCGGGCCGGTGGTGCTGTATATGTTTTGGAGAAAGCTGGTATCGCCGATGCAGGCGTTGCTGGTGACGGTGTTCACGTTCCTGTTCTGTTCGGTCGGGAAAAACCTCCTATTTCTGGCGCCGCACGCCTTTATTGCCAACAGCCTGTTTATCCCCTGGTGGTTGTACTACGTGGAGCGGGTGACCAATCCAAAGAATAACTGGAAATACGCCGTTGGCGGCGGTGTGATCGGGGCGGTGTTGTTCGGTGTTTATTTCTATCCGTTTTTAATCGGCGGATTTCTGTTAGCGGCTCGGCTGACCGTGTTCAGACGGTGGAAATACGTGTATAAAGAATCTCACTTCGCGCTGAGACCGGCTCTTGGCGTTCTTGCGGTCGCCATTGTGATTAGTCTGCCGTACTGGTTACCGGCTATGTGGTCAATCATCGCAAGCGGATTCGATCATTCTCGTGGAGGGTGGCATCATCTGGGGAGCACCGGCGTTGCTTTTGCTTTTCTGTCCTTTTCAATTCCGGGCCTGTTGTATCTGGCGGGGATATATTATGCCCTGCGAAGGGCACGGGCCCCGGTGTATCGTGGATTGATCGTGCTGACCGGTGCCGTGATTGTGTTTTATTTTGTCGGTTCTATTCTGGGTGCATTGCAAAGGCCGGTGAACCTGATCAAGGCCAATGAATTCATCCCCGTTTTGAGTGGGGCGTTTATCGGACTGCCGCTGGCGGGAATCATTCGCCGCTATTGGAAACGAAGATATCAAAAGGAGGCGATTGGAGTTATCGTATCGTTGATTCTGTTATTCTTCCTTCACAATTACAATAGTCTGGCCAGGCATACCATGATCAAAACCGCCCGCACCGCCTATGTCCCGACCTTCGGCACCGTTGCCGACGAAATGGAGCAACGGAAAGGCACGACGTTTCTTGCCATCGAGGAGTTTTATTCGTTTTATCCGGTCTATACCTTTATTGCCGCCAATGAACATTATTCGCATCCGGCATCGAGGTTTTATGACCGTTTTACGTTTTTGCGACTGCTGAATGATATGGCCGATCCCTATCTTACGGCGGTCGGATTTCGACACAATATCTTCGATCCGATTGACTATTTCATGCCGCGATACTATAAAGATAATTATGAGTTATATGTCTCGTTAAGCAATTATCCCGACCGGTTGAAAACCAGGACACTTCGATATACTCCATCGCTTTTTGATGACCCGCGCCTGTTTCGGCGGGAGACCGGTGACAATTTGTATGCCGTATTGCCGCCGCCGCCGGATTACCCGATGCGCGATTTCTCGGCGATATCCTCTCGTGACAGTTTGCTGTTTCTGGCGAAGACGAGAGTACTGATGGAATACCTCGATCCGGCCGGGGATAAGTTGGCAACGGATTATGCCGGCGCGGATTGGGCGGATTGGAGGAAAGTCATGCCGATCGGTCAATTTCATCGGTTCGGGGATGAAATCAGCCTGCTGTCATGCGATATGGCGACCGGACGCGACAGTTTGTATTTGTTTTTTGCGGTTCGCGCCGAGCGGGATATTCGACCGGTATATCGCATGTTTTTACATATCTTCCCGGACGACGGCAGTCGGATGCAAAACCACGATTTCAAGCCCGAACCGGAGACCGCAACCTGGGAAAGAGGCGATATGTTTGTATTGATGCGGGCAATCCCCAAACCGGCGGTTGATTTCACATTCGATGCGGGCTTTTTTGTTGAAGACGTCAGGATTGGGCCGTCTTTCAAGGCGCGGGTGGCGGTTCGACCGTAATTCCAAAACGGCCTTGTCTCTCGAAATATTTTGTCTGGGATGATATATTCCGGTTGATTTTTTTGCCGATGACGATATATTATAGGCCTGTTTGACGCGAGTGTATTCGCGTTCATGCCGAAGTGGTGAAATTGGTAGACACGCTGTGTTCAGGGCGCAGTGTCCTTACGGGCGTGGGGGTTCGAGTCCCCCCTTCGGCATTTTTTTATGCCTGAAATTTCAATGACAATTTCTCACGACAATATGATTTGTAAAAAAAAGACGGGACTCATAGCGTCTTGTCTTTTATGGTTGTCATGTGGCAATAAGTGCTATCGACCGGCTCGTTATCGGCGGTTTTGTCAATGACAATATCCGTTAGGTTTTTACTGTCCCCTTCGTGGAGTCAATAATACGGCAATTGCTTCAAAGACGTTGCCGGGATTTCGTCTTGTGTCGATTACTCGAGATCGTTTCTAAACGCGGCATGATTATCGTCATAAGTACACTGTTTTGTATGACATTTTACGCCGGTCGGTCGAGGCGTCGGTGAGTGATCGGTCCGTCAGCAAAAAAATATTGCATTAAAGCGGTCGATGTTACATATTGATCGCATGGATTTCCCGTTGTTTTTCCTTGATTATTTCGGCAATCGCATTCTGATCGCGATCGTCGCCGGTGTCCACGTATTTATCAATCACCCGCTGGCGGTGGGGGCGTGGCCGCTGGTCATGCTCATGGAATGGTGGGGTTGGCGCAGGACGAATGCCGACTGGGATCACCTGATGTACAAAATCACGTTCGTGCTGTTCGTGATTACCACCACCGTCGGGGCGCTGACCGGAGTGGGGATCTGGCTGACCACCGCATTGATCGCACCGTTCGGGATCGGGTCGCTGTTGCGGGTGTTCTTCTGGGCCTGGTTTTCCGAATGGCTGGTTTTTGTCAGTGAAGTCATTCTGGTAATGATATATTTCCTGACCTGGAAACGCTGGCTTTCGGGCACGATGAAAAAACTGCATATCGGTGTGGGAGTCCTGCTGTCGGCGTTTTCCTGGCTGACCATGATGATTATCGTGGGGATTTTGGGATTCATGATGGGTTCCGGAAGCTGGCCGGAAACCCGCACGCTGTTCTCGGGATTTTTCAATCCGATTTATCTCCCGCAATTGGCGTTTCGCACCTCGTTCGCGATGGGTACCGCCGGGCTGTTTGTCTGGTTCCTGTTGTATTTCTTTACCGATAAGAATTCCGATTTGAGGCGGAAAGCGGTACGGTTCGTGTCCGGCTGGATACTGATCTGGTCGGCGCCGTTTGCGGCCTCCTCGCTGTGGTACTGGAAAGTCGTCCCGGATGCGATGAAGGCGAATGTCGACGTCGGCTTGATGACCCAGCGCTTTGCCCAATGGTATGAAACCCTCGCGATCATTATGGCGGTGACACTGGTCGCCCTGTTGCTGGCGGCGTTGATCGGGCTGGTGCGGCCGAAGGTGATTCCCCGCGTGGCGCTATTGATTCCGTTCATTCTCGGGATCTGGTTGCTGGGACATTTCGAGCGCGTGCGCGAATTCATTCGCAAACCCTACGTGATCGCCGATTACATGTATTCCAACGGCGTGAGAGTCTCGGCTCTGCCGGTGTTCCAGCGCGACGGGATTCTGCCGTACAGTAATTATGTCGAGCATCATACGGTAACCTCGGCCAATGAAATCGAGGCAGGGCGCGATGTGTTTCTGGTAACCTGTTCGCGTTGTCATACCACGTCGGCCGGGCTGAATGCCGTGGTGAACAAATTCGAGAATCTGTACGGAACCGAGTCGTGGGACGATGCCGCGCTGGTCGCGTTTATCAACACCATGCACACCTCGCGGACGTTCATGCCGCCGTTTCCGGGCAATGACAAGGAAGTCAAGGCGCTGGCGGCCTACCTGAAAGAACTCCGGAAAAAACGCGACCTGATATTCGGCGCGCAGGCGGGCTGGACGATTAAAAATAACAATCAAGCGCAGACGGGGGCGCCGTGATAGTGCCGATGATACGACATCTCGCCCTGTTCGCGCAGGAAATGCCGGTCCCGCGGGATCTGGAACTGCCGCTTCCCATCGGTGAATGGGAATTGAAACTGCTTTTGGTAATCCTGTTTTTGGTGCATATCTTTTTCGTGAATTTGATGGTCGGCGGTTCACTGCTGTCGGTCTTTTTCGAGATTCTGGGATTGTCGCGACCCCGTTATGATTCACTGGCGAAGAAAATCGCCGAGACGATCACGGTCAACAAGAGCCTGGCGGTGGTGTTGGGCGTGGGGCCTCTGTTGTGTATCAATCTCGTGTATACCATTCATTTCTATTCGGCGAACGCGCTGACCGGGTACGCCTGGTTTTCCATTGTCCCGCTGGTGATATTGGCGTTTTTGTTCGCCTACCTGCATAAGTACACCTGGCAGGTCTGGACCGGCGAACGCAAGCGTTTGCATGTGATCACCGGCGGCTTCGCGGCCTTTTTGTTTTTGTGTATTCCGCTGATCTTTCTGACCAATATCAATTTGATGCTGTTTCCCGGCAAATGGGCCGAGGTCGGCGGATTTTTCTCGTCGCTTCAGATCGGCAATGTTTTTCCCCGCTATTTTCATTTTCTGTCGGCGTCACTGGCGTTGACCGGGCTGTTTCTGGCGGGATGGTTCGGACGGAAAAAATTCCCCCGAGAAAAGTATCTTCCGGAATTCACGAGGGTCGAACTGCGGCGGCTGTTTTACCGCGTGGCGTTTTACGTTTCACTGGCGCAGTTGGTGTTCGGGCCGCTCTTGTTGTTCACGCTTCCGGGAGTCGGCGTGACCGGGACGTTGTACTGGGTGATACTTTCCGGCGCAGTGGTGGTTCTGCTTGTTCTGTACGTCCTGTGGCGGCAAATCAAAATGCCGGATGAGAAGGCGGGACGGTTGTATATCCCGATCTGGATTCTGTTCGGCGTGGTGGTGCTTCTTATGGGAACCGGACGGCACGTGTACCGTGAGGCCTGCCTGGTGGAGCACAAGCGGATGATTGCCGATGAAACCGCGCGTTTCAATGCCATCGAGCTGGCTACGCACATGAACATCCGCGCCGGGATGGGTGCGGGCGAAACGCTCGGCGGCGGTCTGACCGGTGAGAAGGTGTTTATGAACTGCGCGGCCTGCCATGCGGTCGACCGGGTGTTGGCGGCGCCGTCGTTGGTCGAAGTGTACTCACTGTACAAAGACAATCCCGCCGGTATCGTGGCCTGGGCGAAAAATCCCGGAAAGAAACGCCCGCAATTCGCGCCGATGCCGTCGTTTGCGCATCTCGGCGATGAAAAACTGACCCTGGTCGCGGATTATATTCTCGAAATCGCCTCCGGTACGGATTCAACCGCAACCACAGCGACCGATTGATATCTTTGTTTGGCTAAACAATCACGAAAATTTACTGATTCTTTTCATCGACCAGAAGCTCGATAGCGCTGTCGATCGGGATGCGATACGTTCCCGTCGCCGAGTCCGGTAGTTTGTACGTAGTGAGTTCTGCGTTTTCCCGTGCCCGCAATTCCTGTAAGTCCACAGGTTGCACGGATGGCATCTGATTTTGCATGACATCTTCAGTCACGGGAGTGAAAAGATCCGCCATATAGAGCAATACGATCAGGATAAATACGAAACCGATAATGCTGTATAACAACGGCTTGTTTATGGCGATGTTTTTATGATTGTCATCCATTACTTTTCCTAATGATTGATAAAGCGTATCGAATCGCCCAATCCCGGATCGTTAACGGGCACCAGCGGTTTGGCGGCGGTGCGTCGACGGAATAACCAGACGAAAATACCACCGAGGCCGATAACCGTGACCGGATCCATCCATGAAACATGCATGCCGTGAGGATACAGCGACGGCATCACCAGCCAGTGCAAATCGACCCAGTGCATTAAAAGCAACCAGAGAGAAATACCGACCAGCACCCCCTTGTGCCGTTTTGCCCCGGCGGGAAACAGTACGAAAAACGGAACGCCGAAATGCCCGAAGACGATTATCAGGCTGATGATTTTCCAAGACGTTTCCCAGCGTTCGAGAAACCAGACGGTTTCCTCGGGAATATTGCCGTACCAGATTAAAAAATACTGCGAGAACGCCATGTACGCCCAGAAAACCGTGAACGCGAACAGCAGTTTGCCGAGATCGTGATGATGCTCGGGCGTGATGACGTCGGTGAGAACGTCTTTCGACCGAAGGGATAAAATCGAGAAAGTCAAAAATGCCAGCATGCCCAAAAGACCGCCCGAAAAGACATACACGCCGAATATGGTCGAGTACCAATGGGCATCGAGCGACATCAACCAGTCGAAACCGGCGAAGGTGATACTCAGTGCGAATAAAATCATTCCCGGCGCGGAAACCACCCGCAGTTTGCGGAACAGCCGGTCATCGTGCGCCTTATCCTGCGCCAGTGAGTACCTGTTCAGCAGAAACGCCAGAGCGCACCAGATAACGAAATAGGCCACCGCCCTGATAATAAAAAACGTCGTGTTCAGATATGGCTCCTTGCCCTGCAACAGGTGATCGGTCGCCACCAGTTCGGGATGACTCCAATGAAAAAGCTCTTTGATGCCGAACAGCAGGGGGATAAAAAGAATCGCCATGATCGGGATGGTCATCATGATATTTTCGGACAACCGTCGCAGGACAATACTCCATTTGGCGCCGACCAGATGATGCAACATGACAAAAAACAGGCCGCCCAGTCCCAGCGACAGCCAGAAAAAGTACGCCGTCAGATACGAATGGAAAAACTGCTTCGGATCGGAAATATAGCCGACCGCCGACCCGATCAGACCGACGATTCCCACGATCAGCGCAATATTGCCGTAATTGCCGGCATCGGTCAGGCGATATGATTTTTTGTCGTACTGCATCGGCATTACCTGACTTTCTCCCGCATTTCCGCCGGGACATCGTCAATCGTGGCGTTGTGGCTTCGTTGCAAGGCGCGCAGATATGCAACAATCGCCCAGCGGTCGTCGACCGGCACCTGATGATCGTACGCCGGCATATTGCGTAACCCGTTGGTGATCACGTCGAATATCTGTCCGTCGGGCATGGCGCGCAGGCGCTCGTCATGAAACGTCGGCGGCGCCACCAGGCCGCGCGCAACGATAATGCCCTTGCCGTCGCCGAGGCGACTGTGGCAGGGCGAGCAGTAGATGTCGAATCGCTCGCGACCGCGTTGCATCAGATGAGTCGTGATATGAACCGGCATGGTCGCGATAAAATCGCTGTCGCCCGTTTTGCCGAAATAAAACGTACTGTCGGCGCGCAAATAACCTCGTGCCACCGTCCCGGAATCCGGCATGCGCATGGTTGCGCCGTCGGCGAAAAATTTACTCTCGGCCTGCGCCTTGTATTTGGGCTGGCTGTCCATATTGGGATTGAGATGAATCGGCGGCTTTTCCGACGGTTGTTCGCGGGTGCACCCGATCAACATGAACATCGCCAGAAGCGCCAGCGCCGTCATGATTCCGTATGTCAGTTTCCGTCTCATGATTCCCGCAGGACTTCCACGTTTTTGCCTCCGATATGTTGCAGGAATTCCCGCGTCTTTTCGGTGTCGAACAGCGGGTCATCGGCCGTAACGCTGATAAAAAACGCGTCATCGGAAAACTTCTCGAACCGTTCGGAGTGAAACACCGGATGATGCAGTCGCGGCAGGCCGTTGAGCGCCAGCATGCCGACCAGCGCCGCCACCGCCGAAAGCAGAACCCCCAGCGCGAATGGCACCGGGACATACGCCTGGAAACTGAACAACGGCTTGCCGGATATCACCAGCGGATAGTCGATACTGCCGGTCCACCACTGCAAACCCAGCGCCGCCGAGGTTCCGAACAACGCCGCCAGCCCGACAATCCAGCCGAGCGGAGAGCGTTTCAGGCCCATCGCGGAATCCATGCCGTGAATCGGGAACGGCGAATGACAGTCGAATGCTTTGTACCCTGCCTCGCGCATCTGTTTCGCCGCGGAGAGTAAATTCCCCGGCCCGGAGAATTCCGCCAGCATGCCCTCGGCCTCGCGCAAAACCTGATTACTCATGCGAACCTCCCTGATGCGGGTCGGCCTGGGGGAGGACCGCTTTCACTTCGGTCATCGAAATCATCGGCAAAAATCTGATAAACAGTAAAAAGAGCGTGAAAAACAACCCGAACGAACCGACGAAGATGCTGATATCCCAAATGGTCGGGCTGTAATAATCCCAGTTGGCGGGAAGAAAATCCTGCGCCAGCGAGGATACGACGATCACGAAACGTTCGAACCACATCCCGACGTTGATCAATATCGACGCGACGAACATCACCGGAATACTGGTGCGCAGTTTTTTGAACCAGAACAACTGCGGAACGATGACGTTGCAGGAAATCATGATCCAGTACGCCCAGGCGTACTGCCCGAAGGCGCGATTGATGAAGACCGCCTGCTCGTATATATTGCCGCTGTACCACGCGATGAAAAACTCCATGCCGTAAGCGTAACCGACCATACTGCCGGTCAATAAAATAATTTTGTTCATGCGTTCGAGATGCTTGATCGTGATAAAATCCTTGAGATCGAAAATTTTGCGGGCGATAATGGTCAGCGTAACCACCATCGCGAAACCCGAGAAAATCGCCCCGGCGACGAAATACGGCGGGAAGATGGTGGTATGCCATCCGGGAATGCCGGTGGCCCCTGGACGCCAGTGCCGGGCCGAACCGATGGTCGCGTCCAAGGATT